>CAZJAM010000021.1:0-22253 GCA_964544095.1 uncultured Anaeroplasmataceae bacterium
CTTAGTTCAGAAAAATATCTGCACTCATTAATCTGTAACGTAGATATACGGATGTTATTAGCATCACTCCAAAGTGAATTCAAATAAATATTATATAAAAGCTTTCACCAACCGCTTCTTCTCTAAATACAAAATTTATTTTACTACTCTTTATCATTGCATTACGAAAAGAATTATACCAACATTTTAAAAAATATTCAAGATTTATGCTACATTTTCACTATAGCTTTTTAACTTAGCTATTAAAAAAGCTGAAAGAGATAATTTCTTTCAGCTAAATTATTTATTATTGATAGAAAGATCGTGCGATGAACCAGACAATAAGCTGTAAACGATTTTTAAAGGTCAACGAGTGCCTTAAGATATGTAACTTTCTATCAATGGTATTATACACTATTATTTAAAATAATGAAACAAAATTTTTACCTATTTAGTTTTGGTATCATCTTTTTGATTAGAATTGTTTTTAATATTTTCGATTTCTTTATCATTATTCTCTAGTAATTCTTTATTAAGATTTAGTTCAGATTTAATCTCATTTATTTCAATTCTATGTCTTGCCATCATTTCTTGATTAACTTTAGCCTTTTCATCATAATCTGGTGATACATATGTATATTTTAAAGACTCAATATATTGTTTTGCGTCATTTCTTATATTATTATGTCTTTCCAAAGCGTTTTTCTCGGCATTCTTATATGTTTCATCACGACGTTTATTAATATCTATTCCCTTATATAATCCTATCTTATAAAAGAACTTTTTAAATCCTTTTAAATTAGCTTCATTATATACTTTATTATCAATATTAAACTTTAAAGGTACTATATCAACACTCGCAAGATTACCTAATTGTTTAGGTGTAACCATTTCAATAACACTTGTTCCTTTGTGTATTTCTTGAATTAGTTTCTGCATACACATAGCTCTTTTATCACCATATCCTTGTTCACTAGAAAATGTTGATAATTTTTTACCATCTATATATATTTGATCAATAATATCGTTATATCCAAAAAGACCATTACTCTTTATATTTAATCCATCTAAATCTTTTCCAAAATCAACCATATAATCATAATTAGTGTCATTCTCTAATAATTCATCTTTATTTAATGACATAAGTCTATCATATTTATGATCATAATTTATAGAAATACTTCCTTCATTTAAAAGTAAATCCATTTTCATTTCATCTGCGGCTATATTAAGATCTGGATTTGTGGCTTTATCAAGCCCATTATCATCAAATACTAATGATAATGAGTTTGTGAATGTATTATTAATATCCATTTGTTTATTGAAGGCTGTTCTTCCTTCCATAGTTTTATAATGATCGCGCACAAATTCATAATTTAATTTAGGTGAAACATTATAGAAATATCCTTGCGCAAAACGCATACTGAAATATAAATTAAATAATTTCTTATCATTTAATTTAAAATCATTTTCTTTTTTATAGATACCCTTTTCAATATCAATTGTTTCATCTAAAGTCTTAAACATTTGTTCAAAATATGGTTTTGTTCTTTCATATCTTGCCCTCTCTGATGGTTTAAGTCCTAATTCATCTTTTGTATTTTCATCTAAGTTCTTATTTAAAAATTCAGGATCTTGAAGTGGGTTATATGAAAAATCTTCTATCATTTTATTAAGAAATTCTTTAAATTTATCTTCATCAACCTTACCATTTTGAATAACTTCATCACTAGTTGTAATCATCATAAGAGCTATAGCTGGTAATTCTCTAAAATCTACCTTTTGACTTGCATAGCTTTGAAATTCATTATTTGTGCTTTGATTATATTTATCTATATAATCATGTGCATACTTATAATTATCCCAATAATATGCTCTAACTTTCTCAATATTATCTTTATTGCTTGTGACAGTTCTTAGTATTTTACCATAATATTTAGATTTTATATTTTTTTTATATATTCCTTGTCCTATTGTTAGTTCTTCTTGCATAATAATTTCACCTTCATTTTTTTATTATAAATTGTAAAAACAATCTTCTAGAATATTATACATTTTACATAATGATTTTCAAGTTATTTGATTTCAATTTTTTACTTACTTAAATATTAATTTTTTATTCTTTAAATTATATGTTTAATATTTAAAATTCATCATATAAAAACGACTTGCTTGAAAAGCAATTCAAGTAAGTCATTTAAATTTTTTATTTAATATATTTTGTATAAGCCATTAAAAATGGTCCTAATCCTTTCGCATCATTTTCACCTTTATCTTCACTAAGGTAATATGACACACTACCATCTCTATAAGTATTTGTTTCAGGCCCAAGCCCAGATTGTATACATATATCTTTTAGTCCGCTACTACTAAATGATTTGTTATACACACCATCAAATATAGCCTTACCATCAGTTAAATATGTTTCATCTCCACTAATATTTGCATACGATAATGTCGCATACGCAATAAGTGATGAACCACTTGATTCTAAATAATTAGGTACTATTGTTTTAATATCACCATAACTATCATTATTTTTTAAATAAAAATTATCAACCATAAATGTTTGATTACCAAGTGTTGGTAATTGGTAATACATATTTGTTGTAGTATCTCTATATTTTTTAAGATTATCTAATAAATCTTTTAATATGTTTTTATAGAAATCCCTATCTTGACTTCTTGTGTATGTATAAACATCACATAAAGATGCGGCAAGCCATCCTAAACTTCTTAGCCATACATTTTTACTTTTTCCATTTTCGTCACACCAAAATATAGTTTTAGTTGTGTCATAGCCATGAACATATAATCCTGATTCATCTTTCATATTATCAATAAGATATGTATATTGTTCTTTTATCAAATCAAAGATAGAATCATCATTTTTATAGCTTGCATACCTTGTTAAAAATGGTGCGTACATATACATTGAATCAAGCCATATTTGGTTTTTGTATGTTTCTTTATGGTTAAAATTAGATGTACCACTACATCTTGTCATATTATTAAGTTGGCTATATGCGTATTCAATCGCATTAATATATCTACTATCTTTTGTATAGTCATATAAATCAAATAAAACTTGGCATTCGCATATAGTATCAAGTTCTCCTGATTTAAATCCTTTAGAATTCTTAGCTTCTCCTTCTGATTTTTTATCTTTATAATAGATAAATGTTCCAGTTGAATCTATATAATAATTGACATATTTCACAACAAAATCCATATATTTTTTATTAGTTGTATTGTTGTATAAATCTACCATTGATTTTAAAAATACACCATCAATATAATTGAATCTTCCCTTAAATCCTTCAGCATTCCACTTAGGTATATATGAAGTTGTATTAGAAATCAAATCATCAACATATGATATTACACTTGCGTTATTAGATGTTTGGTTTTTTTGATAATCAAAATAAACATTATATGTTTTATCTTTCTTAATGTTTGAAAAATCAAAATATGATGTATGACTTTTTTCGTTATAAATACCTGTAAAGCTATAACCGGAAAATGATTTTACAGAAACATTTAAATCATTTATATCTACCTTTATTGTAGTGGCTAAAGAATCGTTATTATAATTATAAGCATTTAATATAGCGTATTCTTTAGTATCATCTGTATTATCAGTACTTTCATCTTTATCAGTATTATCTGACTTATCTGTATCGCTACCACTAGTATTATCTTTATCGGTACTATCAGACTTACCTGTATCACTACCACTAGTATTATCTTTATCAGTATTATCTGACTTACCTGTATCGCTACCACTAGTATTATCTTTATCAGTATTATCTGACTTACCTGTATCGCTACCACTAGTGTTGTCTATATCTGTATTATCTGACTTACTTGTATCACTATTATTATTTTGACTAGAATCAGTATTATCGCTAATACTAGTATTATTATCTACATTCTCTTTTCGGCTACATGAAATTAATCCAAGGAAAAGGAATGGAATTATCAGTAATCCTATTTTTTTCATAGTGCACCTCACATATCTATTATATAACATTTTCATTTTATGTTATAATAATTTTGGTGGTAATGTGAACAAATTTATGATTAATAAAATAAATATGTATCAACAAAACAAATCGCCTAACAAAGGTAAAAAATGTAGGTTCCTTCCTACATGTTCTGAGTATGCAAAGATATGCTATGAAAGATTTAATTTTTTTAAAGCGTCTTTTCTTGTTACTAAAAGACTTATAAAATGTAATCCATTTCATAAGATGTCTATAGATAATCCTCCACTTGAAAGAAAATACAAACACAAATATGAAACACTTGAAGAAACAATGGAAAATATTAGGCTAAAAAAATAGAGAATGCATCATATTGATTTTGCATTCTCTTTATTTTATTTGTTTAATAATATTGTTTTATCTTCCAAGCAATCTACCTTATGTTCTTTATATAAGGCTCCAAGAGCTCTTTTGAATGCTTTACGAGAAAGTTTTAATGACCTTTCAACATCCTCTGATGATGATTTTGATGTAAGACTCATAACACCATCATGAGAACGCAAATAATTTAGGATAATCTCTTCATCAGTTGAAATCATTATCTCCTTATTTTGAGTAAGGGTACCATTATATTCATTCTTCTTAACCATAATGATTTTAGGTGTCACATATTCTCCTAAGCGATATACTCTTCTAAGATGTGTTTTATGAACAAATACATACGCTAAATCTTTTGTTACAATACCGACTCCCTCAGTACCAGGACGAATTACATATCCCTCCACGACATCATCTTTTGCATATTCCTTTGTATGGCTTAAATCTTCAATATCAAAACGATTTAAAGGCTTTGCGATAAACGAGTCTTTTTTTATCTTAAGGCCAATTAAAATCATATCATCTACTGAAGGCCACATCTGTTTATCATAAGGTAAGTAATCGGTTGGTATTAGTACATCCTTTGGTGTATTAATATCAACAAATACTCCAAGGTTTGATACAACCTCTACTACTTTTGCAAATCCAGGTTTTTCTAATGTTGCGTATGGAGTATTAGTTGTGGCAGTTGGTCTTTTCTTTGAATCAAAATAGATAAAGGCATTTACCTTATCTCCAATATTATATTCTTTATCGGCTTCTTTAAAATGTAGTAATACCTCATCACTTCCATCTGTAAGCATATAACCTAAATCGGATTTTCTTAAGATTGTAAGTTCATTAAATACTCCAGCTTTTATCATTAGTTCCTGTCACCATCCTTATAATTTCTATCAGTTTGTTTTAAATAATCCTCTTTTGTAGGTTTATTTTTTAATCTATTAGGAGATTCATATTTTTTTATTAAATCTTTTTCTTTTTGAGTAAGTTCCTTTGCCATTATAAATCTAATTTCTCCTCTTTTATTCCCATAGATCTCATAACAGATTTAATTGATTCCATATTATGATCTGTTTCATATGTAACCTTTGTTCCATGCATTACTTCAAATTGGAAGTATAATCCTTCTTTTGTAGATAATGTATACTTATTAACAAGTTTATTAACCTTCTCTATTGTATAAGCTTTTACCTTATCAAGAGATAATCTAAAGTCTTCTTCAGGAAGGTAATCATGGAATATATTAGATATTCTATGAAAATATAATTTATTATCTTTTAAGATTGTCATTACAAATTTTTGTGGCTTTTTAGGTGAGAATATTTTACCCTCATTAGGAATTACTGTTACTACACATGGTTTATCTCCATGTAAGAAATGATTTACTCTTAGTGGTAATACAATATCCTTATAACTCTTCATAGTTAAACTCCTTAACTCTTCTTATTACCTCATCAAGTCCTATTACCTTAATTACATCATCCATTGATATACCTTGTGTTTTATTAGTTACAAGAATACGTAAGAAATGATAAAATTCTGGGAACATTCCTTTATATGCTTCAGGATTTTTAGTATACTTCTTTTTATCTGTATATCCCATTTCTTTAGCAAGATCTTTCATAGTTTTTTCTGTACCATTCTTTAGTTCATCAAAATAAGCTAAATATCCATCACGAAGGTATAAAACATTTTCCTTACATACATTTTCAAGTAATAAAGTCTTTGATACAGGATTGTTATCAAATACATCATTATATAAGAATCCAAATTCACTCATAAAAGAACTATAATTAGCTAAATCTTTACGATGTTCTTGAGATTCTGGTCCTTGAGTCTTGAATATATTTGTTACAAGGTCAATATTTGATGTAAATCTATCAAATAAATCTTTATCAAATTCTTGTGCCCATTCTAATAATTTTTTTACATTTTCATCAACTGATGTATTATAAATAATTTCTTTTGAAATGTTATCAAGTTTCATTAAATCAAACAATGGTCCATCAATTCCCATATTCTCATATGTGAATTTAAATTCACTAAGTGGAGCGTTTGGATTTGCTTGATACCACTCCTCAAAGTTAGAATTAATAAGTGTATATAAATAAGCATATATAGACTTAACAGGATATCCTTGTTCAATATAAAACATTGCGTTAGCCTCTGGGTCTTTACGCTTTGAAAGTTTTCTACGAGATTCACCGTCCATCTTCATTACAGGAGCTACATGTGCATACTCTGGTTGTCTAAATCCTAGATATTTGAATAATTCAATATGAATTGGAAGTGATGATACCCATTCATCACCACGAATAACTACTGATGTACCCATTAAGTAATCATCTATTGCATGTGCGAAATGGTATGTTGGTACTCCGTCTGCCTTAAGTAATACGAAATCATTAAAATTATTATCCATTTCAATATCGCCTTTAATAAGATCATGAACTAATACTCTTTGTGGTTCATCTTCTGGGACCTTAAATCTTAAAACATATTCCTCACCGCTATTTATTCTTTTTATCGCAAGATCAGCAGGATAATTTCTATATTTAGCATACTTTCCATAATATCCTGGTGTAACCTTATCTTTTGTTTGAGCTTCTCTTATTTCATTAAGTTCATCCTCAGTCGCAAAACAAGGATATGCAAGACCACGCTCTAAAAGATCTGATGCAAACGCATGATAAATATCAACACGATTTGATTGAATATATGGTCCATATATTCCTTTCTCCTCGTTTGGTGTTATAACACCCTCATCAGGATTTAGGCCAAGTCTTTTAAATACTTCACAAATAATATCTATTGCGCCATCTTGTTCTCTTTTCTTATCAGTATCCTCAATACGTAAGAAAAATACTCCACCATTTTGATGAGCAATATGCTCATTAATCATTGCGGTGTATACTCCACCAATATGAAGAAATCCTGTTGGAGATGGGGCAAGTCTTGTGACAACAGTGCCTTTCTCTCTTCTTGGATATTTATTTAATATTTCCTCACGACTATATTTTAAGTTAGGAAATATAGCTTTAACTAAATCATTCATTACTTATTCTCCTTTTTAGTGGTACTTCCAAATCCACCATCACGAATACCATTTGTATCATCATCATATGTTACAAAGAATTCTTTAAAAATTCCTTGACTAAATCCATCACCTGCTGGAACAGATAAACTCTTTCCTTCATTTGAATCATTAGTAATCTTAATGAAAATATGTCCTTCATTTTTAGAATTATAATAATCAGCATCAATAATACCAACAGTGTTATTTAACTGAAGTCTATATTTAAATCCAAGTCCTGATCTTGGGTAAATTTCAAGAACATATCCTGGTTCAATATAAGCCCTAATCCCAGTAGGAATTTTTGCAGTTTCTCCTGGATTAAGTTTAATATCAATAGGTGCATAAAAATCATATCCCGCAGAACCTACTGTAGCTCTTTTAGGCATCTTTATATTATCATATATTTCTTTTATTTTATCTTCATCAAATCCAAATGTATCTTTATAATCTTGTAAAAATTGATTATATGATACTTTCTCAAATCTCGCTACTGCTTTCATCTCTTATAGTCTCCTTTACACATAAAATCACATATTAATATAATACAATATTTTCATCAATTTATCAATTGTATGACCTCCTATTATTTGATATAATCAAGTAGAGGTATTAATATGAACGATTATAGAGATTTTGGTTATTACTATGATGATATAATGCAAGAACTTGATTATATGGATTGGGTAAAATATACCAAGCAATTTGTATCAAAAAAAGCTAAAATATTAGATCTTGCGTGTGGATCACTAACATTCGCTATTCTAATGAAAACAGATGGTTATGATATATCAGGACTTGACCTATCAGATACTATGCTTGAAGTTGGAAGACAGAAAGCGATGATGAATCATCTTCTAATACCACTATATCATATGGATATGACTAATTTTAAAATTGATGAAAAATATGATGTAATTACATGCTACTTCGATTCTTTTAACCATCTACCTACGAAAGAAATGGTATTAGACTCACTTAAATGTTGTTATGACCATTTAGTTGAAGGTGGTATTCTTCTATTAGATATATTCTCATTTAAGGCATACGAGAATAGTGTAAAAAATGAAAAAATATCATCTATTTCATGTGATTATGAATGGAAAATAGAGTTAAAAGACCCTAATATATTGCATCACCACTTAGATATTAAAGGTGATGATGAGGATATTTCTGAGGATTATTATGAATATTATTACCCTTTATCACTATTTACAGAAAATCCATTATTCCAAGTAATACAAATATCAGGAGACTTTGAAAACTATTGTGATAAAGACGCATTAAGAATACTTCTTGCGCTTAAGAAAAGATAAACGGAATCAGGTTATTGATTCCGCTTTTTTAGTTTCTAAATTAAATTCCTGAAATAGGTAATACATATACGTTATCATCTAATGGATAAACTGTATCTGTGTTACATATTATCGCCTTTGTTCCTATTTGATAATTTGTATTATCCAATTGCTTAAAACCTTTAACAGCACTATTATTATAATTAATTCCACTTTTACATTCAACTCTATGCAGTTTACCATCTTTTATAATTACCAAATCTATTTCATTCATATTGTTATCTCTATAATAATAAAATGATGGTTCTATACCGTTGTTAATATAACTTTTTTTAAGTTCATTAATAATATATGTTTCTACAAATCTAACTGAGAAATTACTATTCCTTAAAATTTCACCACTAGTAAGTCTTGCCAAATAACATGCAAGACCAGTATCAGAAAAATAAAGTTTTGGTCTTTTTATTATTCTTTTAGATATAGATACTTCATTATATGGTTCTAATAGATAAACAATATCTCCAGCTATTAAAACACTTAACCAAGACATTATTGTCTTTTTATCAACCCCAACCATTTTAGCTAGATTATCATAAACAAGTTCTTCACCTGTTAAAGACGCAATAAGTTCCATAAAGCGACGAAACAAAAGTTTATCTTTTACATTAAGGACTTCCGATACATCACGTTCAATATATGTTTCTACATAATCAGAATAAAACTTTTGAACTTTAAGCATATCATTACTATATAATTCCGGATAAAATCCTTTAACTATATTATCATATAGTTCTAAGACATTGAGAGGATTTTGATTAGCTCTTTTCAAAATATTTTTAATATCAAAATCAAATATTGGCTCATCTCTTTTTATTATTTCATTTCTTGATAAAGGCATCATATGTATTATAGATACTCTACCTGCAAGAGATTCAGTTACACCATTCATCAATTTATACATTTGAGAACCGGTTAATATATACATACCATAATTATCATTTCTTTTTCTTTTTTCATTATTAACTATTTCTTCAATTGCGTTAAATAAAATAGGGGCCCTTTGTACTTCATCAATTATTAATGGCCATGGATGTAGTTCTAAGAACAATTCAGGGTCTTTATTTGCCATTTCTCTTTCTCTTGAACTATCAAGTGAAACATATCCAAATCCCATTTTTTCAAATTCAAATGCCAAAGTAGATTTTCCTACTTGCCTTGCACCTGTAATTAATGTTACCGGTTTTGATTTAATACTATTTAAAATTTCTTTATATATATGTCTTTCTATCATAGTATCTCATCCTCCTATAGAAATTATATCATAGTATTTTAGGGAGTTCAATTCCCTTTTTGTATAAAAGAAAAATTAAATTTTATAACCTTAAATTTGATAATGCCGAAAATTTCAATTTTCAAAATGCCAAATATGCCGAAAATTTCAATTTTTGGGTTTGGTATTTCAAAAATGATTGATAATCTACCATTTTTTAATTTAGAAAAAAGTGGCATTCACCACTTTTATTTTAATTCATTATCCTTTATATCTTTATCTTGCTTTTTTGCAAAATACTTAGCCTTAATTTTTTCAATAATAGATTTGTCTCTTTTATCCTCCATTGAAGGGAAAGCCTTAAGTAATCTTTTTGCAGATCTTTTAAGCTCATATTTCTTTTTATTTTCTTTAGCCGCATCTACTACCTTAATAGTCGCTTCAGCAAGTTTACCACCAAGTGCATCAGATTCTTTTCTATAAGCCTCACGTACTCTTGTGACGTATTTAGCAAATTTTGTAGCTTGAATTGTAGATATTACAATATCTATTATAAACCATAATATGGCACAAAGTAAAATCCATATACCAACATTATGTGGAATATGTTCAACAGGCCATTTTACAAGTGGATGTAGTAAGTCATACACTAAAAGACAACAAACACCCCATATTACCGAAAATTCTAAGCAAATATAACCTTTTATATTAAACTTCCTCATAGAATAATCCCACCATTTTTTATGATAAAGAAGTTCAAGTATCCAACCTGTTAAAAACTCTATAGTTGTTGTTATAAGTGAAGATAATAAGAATACTAAAAATGGGTGATTTGATACAGGATGTAGTAATATTAATACTACTACTGCCCCTGCCCCATAAAGTGGGCATGCTGTACCATTTAAAAATCCTCTATTAATAAATTTATGCGTTTTAAATGCTGCATATATTACTTCCATACACCAACCTAAAAATGCATAAATCAAAAAATACCAAATAATATCATATAATGAAAAATCAAATATTATATCTTTATATAAAAAGTTCATATAATCGCTTCCTTTAAAGAGATTATACCATAAAAAAACGATAATGATTATTTTTCACTATCGTTTTCTTCTATTAAAATATCTTTAACTTCATTTTTGTTCCATTCTCTATATAAAACTTTATATATTGGGTTATATAAATATGTAAGTGTAAATATTGTTGATAATATTAATAATATCTCAAAAGGAATATCTGCAATAAAATACTCTTTTACATTAATATCTAAAAATAATGCATTAGCGATTAAAAATACCATACAATATATCCATGAGCATATAGACGCTCCTATTACTTTAAATATTAATTTTTCATTTCTTAAAAGATTCATTACAATTACTAATATAATATATCCTATAAACATAGGTATCATTACAAGCGGTGTAAATGAACCCATTACAATATTATCAAGTATTACATGTATTGCCACTACTAAAAGTGAATATTTAATACCAAATACAGCGGCATACACAGAAATTAATAAGAATGTAAGTTGTATATTAGGTAATATTGTCAGTGCTTCTTCTTGAACAAATAAAATAACTGCCATTAAAGATAAAATACACATTCGTCTTATACCTAATTTTTCATTTGATATTTTATTTTTAATTATTCCATATATTATAAGTGATGTGATTAAAACTACAAGCATAATATAAACTACTATTTTAAATATTTTATAATTACTTGTTTTTCCACCTACATTAATACTATCACTAAATATTGATGTTTTATGTTTTGAATCTCTTTTACAAATACCTAAGATCATATTATCCTTTAATTCAATAGAATCTATTCCAACACTTGAATCACTACAACTATATTTAGAAAAGTCTATATAATCACTATATTCTTCTCCTTCGTTTAAATAAGCTATTTCTAGCCAAAGGAATGTATTAAATTTATCAGTTTCAACATCATCAATACTATATAGATAATGTCCATATGCTGATGTTTCATATTTTAATTTATAATTATCATTTAAAATATCAAAAAGGCTATCCCCTTTATTATACTCATAACGTTTTTTAGAATTTATTTCTCCATCTATATCTTTTACAATAATTAAAACAGTGCCTTCCGAATTAGATTTAGAGTTTTTATTATTTGTAAAATTAAAAACTATTACAAGTATCATTAGCGTTAAAAGGAGGATAGCAAAGCTTATCCTCCCTATTCTTTTAAGCGAAGATATAAGCCTTTATTCCTTTATCTCTTGATACTTTATATGCCGCTAATGATGCATATATTTGATTTGTAGAATAATTTGTTGTTGTATCAGTTTTAGTTACTTTAATTAGTTTTAAAGAATCATCATAAAAATCATCTAATAAAACTTCAATTATATCTTTTGAATCTACCTCGTAAGCACTATCTCTTGGAGATACATTTAAAGCCGCAAATGCCATTAATTGTATAGCTAAAGATGTACATCCATATTCTGTATTTCTATAATTGAAATTAGATAGAACACTATTATCACTATATTTATTAAACATCGCAAGTGATGATACTTGCCATACAAGTGCATCAGGTCCCCATGTAGTAGATGCATTACTTGCGTTAGAAACTAATGCCTCAAGGTTTGTAGATGTAATATTTAATGATTTTGCAGCTGATATTTCAAATGGTGTTTCATAATCACTATACGTTGTAGATATATTGTTAATATATGTTTGATACCAAGTCTTAAATGTATCAAGATTTATACCAAGTGATTTTGCAGCATAATAATATTTACCAATATTAGCTTTACTAAGTGTAGTTATATCAGTACCATCTACACTTGATTTTAATGCGCTATTTTCAATAGTTTTAAATAAATTATTGTCATAACAATTTGATATCATCAAATTGTTTATCATGTAATTCCAATAATTTGAATCAGTATATGTAGTTGCGCTAGATATTGCCTCTTTCATATATGTTTTTGCATAATGATAAAATACTTTATCTACCTTAACATCATAATCGTCCATTGTACCATACCCTGAAGATATAGTATTCCAACATTCAACCTTAAATTCAAATAAATCTCCTGCATCAATTGTAAGTGAATCTATGCCAACACTTGCAAGAGTATTATTTTCATAAATCATAATAGAATAGTTACTATCTACTACACTATTATTTATTGATGTTATATAGTTTCCATAATCTGTAGTTTTGCTTACAACATCAAAATTTTTTGTTAGAGCTTCAAAAAGACTTGAATATGAGCCACTAACTAAAGTTTTATCACCCAACAATTCATCATCGATATCATACACTTTTATTTCAAAAGTTTGGTTTGGTGATTTTGCTTCTATATCATCTTTTTCCTTATCATCACTCGAACATCCCGCAAGTGTTAATAGAGAAAATGTGAATAAAAGCGATAAAAATATTAATTTTATCTTTTTCATTTATATTCTCCTTTTCATTATTTTTTCCTTTTATAAATAGGTCTCCTGGCTTAAATTCACATATCTAGAGTCTTCTCAGTTTCCCAATGACATTATACTAGACAATCCTTATCACAGTTGCGGGTACAGCTAATGATTTTAACATTATTCCCTTACATTTATAAAAGACTTTTTTAGTATAGCATATAAAAAGAAAAAGATTAAGGAAAATACCTTAATCTTTTCACTATTATATGCTATTAAGCAAATATTATTTCAATTGCGCCAATATAGCCATTACCTGTACTTGTAATTACAACATCTCCTGCGTCTGCAATAGGATATATATATGCTGTTGCATAAGTAGCACCATCAGATGATGTTGTAGTTGTTACATTAATAGTCTCAAAACTTACAGTAGCATTTGCTGTACCTTGATAATAATATATTTTTAATGTACATGCTTTACTTACGTTAAATTTAATAGTACTACCTGTATTAAATGTTAACCAGTTGTCATCACCATTTGATTGACATCCAGTATATGTTATATTATCTATTTTTGTTTCAGCTGTTGTAAGTTTATTAATTGTACCATCATTATGATTTAATGATGTTGTAGTTGCTGTATCAGTTGCAGCATATGATGAACCTTTATATGTTATAAATGTAGATGTTGAAATAACTGTAGTGAAAATTACTTCAATAGATTTAATATATTGATTATCTGTTGCAAGAACTGTAACCTCTGTTTCTGTATCAAATGTCTTTGTTGTATCAGCTTCAGTAGCAGCTACTCCATTAATACTATAAGCAAAGTATCCAGGATATCCAACTACCTTTACAGTAGCTCCTGCGGCTACAGTAAATGTAATCTTTGTACCAGTATTAAATTGAGCATTATCAGTACGTCCATCAAATGCTAATTTAGCACCTGATGCAGTAGCATCAATTGTAAAATTACCAACTGTTGCAGTAGTACCTTGAATTATATTGTTAGTAGTTGCAGCAACTAAATCAGCATTATTAGTTCCAAACACGATTGAAGTACTTTCAGAAATCACTGTATCTACAACTGTTTCTGCAACTACAATCTTAGTAACATATCCATTTGTTCCTGTAATAGTTACAAATCCTTCAGTTGTATTATTATATGTAACAGTTCCTGATGTAGGATCAATTGCAGTACCATTAATTGTTATTGTTCCTTTAGAATAAGGAGTAGTTAAGGTAAGTGTTGTGTTAGCTGCAAGATACATCTTAATTGTTGCTTCTCCTGCTAATCTAATATATTTATTATCACTATGAGCTTTACAATTAATAAACATTATATCTGCTGTAGAAGAAATTGCCTCTCCTGCTGCTGGCTTATCAGATGAATTTGCATAGTCATATGTTAATTCAGTAATAGGCTTTACAACAGTAATTGAAGAAATAGTTGCATATGATTCCTCACTATATTCAGCAGTAATATTTACATATCCTTCAGCTGTAGCTGTATAAACTAACTTTCCATCAGTTAATGCAGTTTCTACACCATTTACATAAACTTTAACAGTTGTATTAGGCATTGTAGCAGTTAAAGTAGCATCTTTTGCAAGTAATAATCTTACTACATTCTTTTCTTTTAATGCAATTGTAGATTCAGTTGCATATACACATCCTGCAAAACTAATATCTTGTGTAGACTCAACCGCATTTCCTATTGCAGGCTTATTCTCTAGTGTTGATACATTATATTCAAGTAAACTTGCTGCAGTCTTTGCATATTCAACTTTAGCATAGATGATTGGATTTGATTCCTTACTTCCACCACGTGATATAGTCCATGTACCTGCATCAGTTAAATTGTAAGTATAAGTAATATATCCATCTCTAGTTGTTGTATCTTTGCTTGCATAACTAACTGTTGTTGTACCATTAGTTACCTTTAAATCATCTGTTGCAAGGTTTTTACCTATATCTACAATCACTACTGTAAGTGTAGCAGCTTTTGTTGTAGAGAAGGAAAGAGTTCCTGAACCATTTAACTTAAGTCCACTAGTAGTACTTATTGTCTCTCCAGCAAGATTTGTAAATGTTACTGTAGTACCAAGTGACTTGTACTGAGAACTTCCTGCATCAAATTGTCCAATTTCAATTGCACCATCTTCTGTTGATAAATTAGTAGACTCAGTTGTATACCATTCAGCCTCAGACCAGTTAGCAGTCTTTGGAGTACATTTAATTGAATTTGTAACATTAGATCCATCAAGAGCAGTTACAGTAAATGTTACTTCTCCAGCACTCTTAAATGTTACCTTACCTGTATATTCATCAATTGTAGCAATAGTTTCATTAGATGAAGTCCATCTAACTGACTTATTTGTTGCGTTGCTAGGGTTAACCTTTGTACTAAGTGTAAGTGCTACACCTACTGCATAGTTATCTGTTGATGCTGTAATATCAATAGATGATACAGCTACATTTTCAATTGAACTATCTTGTTCAACAACTATTTTTGTAATATAAGTCTTAGCTGATGCAGTTAATACTACATTCTTTACATTTGCATCATATACAGTATAAACTTGTTCTATTTCTGAGCTTGTTGAGCCATTATTAAAGAATAATACTCCTGTACCTTGTCCAGTAGCAGTTGCTTCAACTTGTCCTTGATAATATCCATATACATGAATATAGCTCTTTCCTGAAACAGGAACAGTAATTGTTGAATCTGCTGAACCTACATAGTGAGCCTTAGTTCCCTCTTGTGCAAAACCAGAGCACATAGCAGATTGATCAACTGTTCCATCAAATAGATATGTTGTACTTACTGTTTCTACTTCTCCATCAAGTGTAACCTTAGAACTGTCTGTATCAACTTCCCACTCGTTTTCCTTGATTAAAGCATCAATATCCCATACAGTTTGATCTTTTTCATATTTATTCTTGTCAGTATTATAAACTCTATTAAGAATTGCCTTACGTCCACTGAATTCTTTTGAAACTGTAGTCGCATCTAGAATATCACCATTTCCTGCATATCCTAATGATCTAGCGGTTGCTTCATCCATCTTCCATCCGATAACTGTCTTATCATAATCAGTTGCAATTTGTGTTCCTTTCCAAACGCCTTCATTTATTCCACTACAAGTTGTATTAATATATGCAACTTGGTTATAGTATCCACTACTCCATGGAGTACGAGCTAAATATGTATCTTGTGCTTCATTTTGTTCTTTAACTGTTGAGTTAAAAATAACAAGACCTTTTCCAACACTCTTACTAACAGCCATTCTTGGTGCTGTTATATAAGATGCATGTGTTTTTGCATTTTCATCATATACTGATACGATTTCACATTTTTCATATAATGCAACCTTTCCTGCTTGCTCCATCCATATGAAATCTGTGTCTCCTTCGATATAGCATCCATAGAACCATGCTTTACCAGCAGTTCTTAATGTATCTTGGTGAGACTTGAATGCACAGTTGTATGCAACTGTATTTCCTTTAGTATCAGTTCCTAAAACTTCTGCTTGAACGTCTCCTGAGACATCAGCACGTGAATAATCACTTTCAAGAGTTAAATTCTCAAGGATAATATTTCCTGAACCTTGAATTTCAAGTAATTCACGTCCTCTCATAGATCCCATATTATTTCCGCGGCCTTTAATTACTACGTCAGCTCCATACTTAGTATCAGTGACTCCTACAATTTGTACTGTCGCAGTACCATTATAGCTTAATCCATTTTCCTTATATTCTCCCTTAGGTAAATAGATAGTATATGTGTTTGTATCATTTGATGTTGGAATTGCTGCAAGTGCTGCAGTAATTGTATCATATGTTTTATCATTCATTGTAATCTTTGTTACATTAGGAATAACTCTATTTTTACTCCATTTTGCATACAATGTAATATCTGATGTTATCTTAGTAGTAGCATCAAATTCTGTTTTAAGTGTTGAATCTGTAAACCATCCTTCGAATGTATAACCATCATAAGTTAAATCGGTTAAAGTAACAGTACCTCCATTCTTGACAGTTTGATTATCAACCTTTGGTACAGTTGAATCAGTTGTATCTGGATCATTTACGTTAAATGATACAGTATAACTTTTGTCGCTATCTCCTCCAGTAGTGCCAGAATCTTTATCCTTGTTACAAGATACTAGGGCTAATCCGGCTAGAGCTGCAAGTGAACTTGCCGCAACAATTTTTAAACCTTTTTTGTTTTTCATTATTAATTACTCCTTTTCTTTTATATAATATAATTTTTTAATGCCTCCCCAAGAGCATTACATTTGCTATTTTACAACATTCACGTGCTTAATGCAAGCGTTTTCTTGTAAACGTTTACAATTTAGCCTTTTTATTCTTATTTATACATAAATGTTATTAATTTATTATATTTTATATGTTTTTGCTCATAAAACAAAAAAGCTAGGCACTGCCTAGCTTAATTTAATTATTATGCATTTTGTACAATTGCGAAATATTCAGCGTAGAATATATCACCACTACCAGATGTTCTATAGAACTTATATGTACCTGCACTTACATTAAATACATATTGTACAACGTCATTAGCATCGGTAGTAGCATGGTTTATTTCGCTGCGTGTACCATCTGCTGTATTAATAATACCAATTGCTTTAGTTACTTCAGCATATATTGCGATATATCCAGCATTTGCTACTGTAACATCAAATGATGCTGTAGAAGTGTATGCAGTAGCTCCTTCAGAAACTGCTTTTCCACCACCTAAAACGTATGATTTAGTAAGTGCTTTACTAGATTCACCATTTATTGTTTTCTTAGAATTTACTTCTACACTGACTCCAGTTGCCCTATTATTATCATCTGCATATGATAAAGTTGCCTCAGTAGATAGATTCCAAGTTCTAGATCTTCCACGAATTACGTTTTTATTTCCATCATTACTTAAAGTCCAAATTCCATCAATTGTGTCTGTAGGAACAGAACCGGCTGCACTTTCATCTTTAGTAGCTAAATCTAAGCTCTTTGATATGATAGAATATCCTGCCTCTGCTTGAACAGACGATGTATATTTAGCATATAATGTTGTATCAGCATTAAGAGTTGTCGCAAAATCAAATTTTTTAGTTAAAGCCTCATCTGTATACCATCCTTCAAATGTATAAACAGTTTCAGTATGGTCTCCATTACTCTTTGAAGCAATCGTAGGATTTGCAGGTTTTGTGGCAGTACTTCCTACTACAACACTTTGCTCGCTTATTGAAGTTCCACCATTTGTTTTAAATGTTACAACTAGTGTATCTACCCATTTTGCATAAAGTTTAATGTCAGCAGTTACTGCTTCTCCATTATATTTTGTTCCAAATGAAGAATCTAAATACCATCCATCAAATTCCCAACCATCATATGTTGGTACATATTTTGTTAAATCAATTGTAGAACCACTTTCAACGACTATATCATTGAATGCAGATGGTTGTTTATTATCACTTGTATCTGGATCGTTTGAATCAAACTTAACAGTATATGAACTTGGTCCTTTTTCTTCACCACATGATGCTAGCGCTACTGTTGCGGCAAACATAGTTGATGCTGTTAATAATCTTTTTATCATTTTATTTTTCATATGAATCACTCCTATTGATTTTTTTCAATACACACTATTATTTTACAATAAATAATATAACATTGCAAGATAAACAAAAAACCACACCAGTAAAATTACCAATGTGGTTATTTATTATTTATTAATCTACTGTTACCTCAAAAATCTTAAGATTGTCAAGAGTTACAGTTCTTGCTGCGTCATTTGCACTTCCGAATCTAAGCTTAGTAACAGATGTCATTGAAATTGTTTGTGTTGCTGTAGCCTTTTTAGTAGTACCATCAGAAATTGATACAACGACTTGTGCTTTTCCAGCGTTATCTCCAGTTAAGAACTTAATTTCAATTGTATATGTATAAGTAGTTCCTGCTGTCTTTGCAAAATCAGCAATAGTAGCTCTCGTTGTAGTATTTTCTGCAAATCTTATACCAACTTGTGATTTATCATCAGCATCATTACTATTATCAAATACATAGTTATCACCACTAAATACTCTGAAACTTGCCCATGATTTAGCAGCTAGACCTTCAGCCATATCAAATGTAATTGCATATTTCTTTTCAGTGTCAGTTGCTGCCTCTACTCCGCTTACAGCAAATTCAACATATCCTTGGTCAGTACCATTAGGTGTAATTACTAACTTACCATCAGTATTCGAAGTATTAATCTTTTCTACTGTTGCGTATGATTCAGGATTAATTATATCAAATGTTTCATCTAGAATTTCAGTTGATGCAGTAGCTAGAGTCCACTTTGCATATAATGTAGTATCTTTTGTGATTGTAGATCCTGAAACAGCTTGTGTTGTAAACTTAGGATCTGAATACCAACCACCAAATGTGTATTTTGAAGATGGATCAGTTAATGTAGGGAAATCTGCTGGTAATGCTGTTACATTAGTTAAATCAGTTTGATTTGCAACACCAATTAAGTTCTCATCATATGTTACAGTAAATGCTGTTTGTGTCCACTTTGCATATAGAGTCATACTTCCTTGAACTGCTGTTGAAGTATTAGCTTCTGTTTTTAATTCTTCATCAATATACCAACCATCAAATTGGTATCCATCAACATCGCTTGGAGCGGCTAATGCCACGTCTGTTAATGTATTACCATCAACAGTAACTGAAGCCTTAGTTCCATGTCCGTTTGTATTATATGTAATTACGGATGCACTCTTTTGTCTAATAAATAAACTAGATTCATATGATTCAATTTGTGGAGATTGGAATCCTTCATCAATACCTAGTTCAAGTTTTACAGTATAACTTCCAACTGCAATTCCTCCACTATAGCTATTATTATTTGCATCTATATAAGTATAACTAATACTTGTAATACCAAGTTTTTTCTTTTGTTCATCAGTAATAGTTGTACTATTTAATTCAATTGTCTCTCCATTTAATGTTACAGAAGCATAATTTCTAATCTCTTCACCAGTAAATTCAACGCTCTTTTGAGGGAAGTTAAATGTTTCATCAGTGATTAGTGTAGGTTCATGAATATCTACTTCTGTTACTAAATCTGGAATTTGATTATAACGTTTTGTATTAACTTCAAATGATACAACAACAAAATATTCTCCCTTTTGTTTAATATTATCACCAGATTGCTCAGTTCCAATTGCACTTGTAACATGCATTTTATCCTTGTCCCAATATTCATTATCACCTGGCTTATAAATTTCAGATAATTTTACTTTTGAATTATCAGATTTAGTTCCTTTAGAATAATAAGTATAAGTAATTCCTGTAACCCCATCAATATCTGCAAAAGTTACTTCATTTCCCATAATTCCATTGTCTCTAAGCTTTATTTGATAACCATTAGATACGTCAACTTTATTAGTTAATATCTCCGTAATATTACCATTCCAAATTGGTTGTCCTTTTATACTTGTATAGTCTGAGTCTGTGATATCATCATATTTTTGTACAGTCTGATCATATCCACATCCAACAAGAGTTAACGCGGATAATGCAGTTAATGATAATGCTCCAATAATTTTTTTATTTTTCATAATTAAATCTCCTTTTCTATTGAATTGATTCTAATTCTTTTCCTTCAATATATTAAGATATTGTTTATTTAATTATAACTTTTTTACATAGTCTTTTCAAGTAAACGCCTATGAAATTAATTAAACAATGCATAAAATAAATATCCTTACAAACATTATAATATATTTTGACTGAAAATAAAATGATTTTTTTGATATTATTTAGAATAAAAAAAATTAGCCAATAAAATTATTTTATGCCGTTTGGTAGATATTATAGTTAATGAATTATATCCACTTTATATAAAATAATAGTTAAAAAATTTCGTAAAACCAATTTAAATCATATAAGTTTTTAAGAAGGAAATGATATAATTTATTTAAAATTAAAAACATATAATAAATTGATTTAAATTTCTTTTTTAAATAGATTGGAGAAAACATATGACATATAAATATAGGTATATAACACCAAAACAATTTTCAAATATAATAATCGCAACAGATGGAGAATATCTAATAGGACTATGGTTTGAAGAGACAGAATTTAAATCAAAAGACGAATTAGATTCTTATAAATATCTTCCTATAATTAAGGAAGTTGTTATGTGACTTGATATATATTTTAGTGGCAAGAAGCCTAATTTCATGCCTAAATATAAACTAGATTATAAAACTCCTTTTAAAAAAGAAGTTATTGATATAATAAACACTATTGAATATGGACAGTTATTAACTTATAAAGATATTGCCAAAACAATCGCGAATAAAAGAAATATAAAAAAGATGTCTTGCCAAGCAGTTGGTAAAGTTCTAGGATGGAATCCTATTTGTATTATAATTACTTGCCATAGAGTTATTGGAAGTAATGGTGATATAACTGGATATAGTGGTGGAATTAATAATAAAAGGGAATTATTAAAGTTAGAAGGAATTAATATATAAAAAAAACTTACGAACATCTAAATCCGTAAGTTAATATCATTTGGAGCAGGCGAAGGGAATCGAACCCTCGTAGTCAGCTTGGAAGGCTGAGGTTCTACCATTAAACTACGCCTGCAAAAACTGGTCGGAAAGACAGGATTTGAACCTGCGACCTCCTGGTCCCAAACCAGGCGCTCTACCAAGCTAAGCTACTTTCCGATGGCTTTTTCATTATATAACAATGACTAATTATAGTCAATAATTTTAAAAGAATGGCGCCCGCTAAAGGACTTGAACCTTCGACACCCTGATTAACAGTCAGGTGCTC
>CAZJAM010000022.1:0-22038 GCA_964544095.1 uncultured Anaeroplasmataceae bacterium
ATACACTTTATTTTTAGTATTAGGTATTATTTCAATAGGATTATTTATACCATCTCTTATAAATTTATTTGGCTCATTTGAAAATCTATCAATTATGTCAAATAATTATAAATTGTTATTTTACAGTCAAATATTAAGACTTATTTTATTTTCATTTGCATCCCTATTCTTTGTGCTTATTGCACGTTACAAAAGACTTGATAAATCACTTATAACAATGTCTATTATATTTTATTATGTTGCCGATATAGCTGAGAATTTTTTAGAATATATAGCATATAAGAATTATTCATCTTTTTATAATATTATATTAGGTGTTTTAATTTTAGTATTTACTATTTTTGCCTTAACTAATTCTAAATTTCTATTTTGGGCTTTGATATTATTAGGAATTGATATGGCATTTTCCCTTGTAGAAACATTTCAAGGCTCTTCATCAGCATTTGGTGCATTAATGCTTCAAGGAATGTTATTAGGATCTATATATTTCTATAATAAGAGTTCTATATTAGACGATACATATTATTATAATTAATACTTCAAGCCTTTTTTCTAAATTACTATATGGACAAAAAAGAAGATTTATTATATAATCTTCATTGTCTGGTGATGATGGCAAGATGGATACACCCGTTCCCATACCGAACACGGAAGTTAAGCATCTTAGCGCTGATGGTAGTACATTGTGCAAGAGTAGGACGTTGCCAGGCTTTCTTTCTTTTTATTATTTATGCCTGCTTAGCTCAGTTGGTTAGAGCACCTGACTGTTAATCAGGGTGTCGAAGGTTCAAGTCCTTTAGCGGGCGCCACTTATTAATCATTATAAGACTAGTTTATTAAAGACTGGTCTTTTTTAAGTTAATATACATGTGGTAGAGTAAAGAAATTAATAATATTTAAAACTTTTGAGCATCTATATTGACACTTGCAGTTTTATATGTTATATTGTAAGTGGTTAAAGAGATTTAACCCCGACAATAATTTTGGCAAAGCTAGGGTGACCTAGTGACGCAAAGCTATAGGGACTTATAAAGTCAGCCAGTTGCACATGTATTGAATATTAACATTCAAAGGGATGCAACACTGCATCCCATTTTTAATTAAATTTTGACCAAATTTATTGTAACTTTTCTTTTTTCTTCAATATACAATATTTAAGGATATGGAGCCCTTTGGCATCATATCCTTAAGTATTTTATGAGATAATTATTTTTAATCTATAACTTAATAGCGAATAATATAAGACATTCTTGAAAAATGGCTATATTTATAATATAAAAAGAGGTAAAAACCTCTTTTTTTCTTTTATTTTTTTGATAATTATTATATAATAAATCGTAAATACACATATGGAGGATATTATATGGGACTTACTGTTACTGAAAAGATTTTAAAAGCTCATACTAATGATGAATTAATAAAAGGAGAAACAATAAAGATTAAGATTGACCAAACATTAACTCAAGATGCTACAGGTACTATGGCTTACCTAGAGTTCATGAGCATGGGACTTGATAGAGTAAAGGCTGATCTTTGTGTTTCATACGTTGATCATAATACACTACAAAACGGATTTATGAACATGGATGACCATGAATTCTTACAATCTGTTGCAAACAAATATGGAATTGTATTTTCAAAGGCTGGAAATGGAATTTGTCACCAATTAAACCTTGAGAATTTCGCAATACCTGGAAGAACTATTTTAGGTTCAGATTCACATACGCCTACATCTAGCGCAATGGGAGCTTTAGCTATTGGAGCTGGAGGACTTGATGTTGCGTGTGCAATGGCCGGAAAACCATTCGCAATCGTATGTCCTAAGGTTGTAAATGTTAAGCTTACTGGAAAATTAAGACCAGGAGTTGCGCCTAAAGATATTATTATTCACTTAATTGGTCTTATGACTGTTAAGGGTGGAATCAATAAAGTAATTGAATACACAGGAGAAGGAGTAAATACTCTTTCCGTTCCAGAACGTGCAACAATTACTAATATGGGTGCTGAGCTTGGTGCGACAACATCTGTATTCCCATCTGATGAGAAAACACTCGAGTTCATGCGTCTTCAAGGCCGTGAGAAAGATTGGAAAGAAATTAAGGCTGATAGTGATGCAGTATATGATGAAAAATATGAAATTAATCTTTCAAATTTAAAACCTTCAGTATCATGTCCTTCAATGCCAGATAATGTAAAGACAGTTGATGAATTAAAGGGAATTAAGGTTAATCAAGTATTAATTGGTTCTTGTACAAACTCATCATATTATGATTTTATTAAAGTAGCTTCAATACTTAAAGGAAATAAGGTTAATCCAAATGTTTCTTTAGGAATTGCCCCAGGTTCTAAACAAGTATTAACAATGCTTGCGAAATCTGGAATATTAGAAGTATTATTAAATGCAGGAGCTCGTATATTAGAGTCTGCATGTGGACCATGTATTGGTATGGGACAATCACCTTGTACTGATGGAGTATCACTACGTACATTTAACCGTAATTTCTACGGAAGAAGTGGTACTAAGTCTGCAAATGTATATCTATGTTCACCAGAAGTTGCTGCATATTCAGCAATCAATGGTGTAATTTCTGACCCAACAGGATTAAAACTTGATTTATGGCCACTTCCTAAGAAAGAAGATTTCGTTCAAAATGACGCATTATTTATAATGCCTAATTTTGATGGTGAAATTAAGATGGGACCAAATATTAAGCCACTTCCTAAGTTTGAGCCAATTGGAAAACATTTTGCTTGTAAGGTAATGATTTCACTTCCTGATAATATTACAACAGACCATATTATGCCAGGTGGAGGTAATGTTTTACCTTATAGATCAAATATTGAGAAGATTTCAGAGTTCTGTTTCTATCAAATAGATGAGAAATTCCATGATGATTGTATCGCTAATAAAGGTGGTATTATCGTTGCTGGAGCTAACTATGGACAAGGTTCATCAAGAGAACATGCCGCAATTGCTCCTCGTTATTTAGGAATTAAAGCTGTAGTTGCAGAATCATTTGCACGTATTCACAAGAAGAACTTAATAAATTTTGGTATTTTGCCAATTGAAACTAAGTTTGTTGCAGATAAGTTTGATGATGTTGAAATTACAATTTCTGATAATTTTGATGTAGAATTAAAGAACTTAACTAAGAATTCTTCTGTTAAAACTCATGTTGAATTAACAGACGAAGAGAAGAGTTTAATTAATGCAGGTGGATTATTAAACTTATAAAATTATAGAAGGGACGATTTCAAATGAATTATAAAGATTTTTTAGATAAAGAATATGAACAAAGTCTAAAAGATGGAAATATCGACCAAGAGTTGTATGATTTATATCAAGTAAAAAGAGGTTTAAGAAATAATAATGGTACTGGTGTTTTAGTAGGTCTTACTAAGGTAGCAGAAGTCTCTGGATATACTGTAAATAAAGATGGTGTAAAGGTAGCAAAGCCTGGAAATCTTTATTATAGAGGAATTGACATAAGAGATGTAACTAAATTATGTGGTGATGAATTTGGTTATGAAAATACAGCCTTCCTATTATTATTTGGTCATTATCCTAATAAAAGTGAACAAGAAGATTTTAAAGAAATTTTAAAATCACAATATGATTTACCAAATGGATTCTTAGAAAATATAATTTTAACTAATCCATCTAAATCATTAATGAATCATATTTCACGTTCAATTCTATCTCTTTATTCATTTGATGAAGATCCTGACAATATTACACCTTATGAATTAATTAAAAAAGGAATCAAGATTATGGCTGCAATGCCTGCAATACTTGCTTATTCATTGCAATCAAAAACCCATTATCTTGATCATGATTCATTGCATATTCATTTTCCTAAAAAGGAATATTCATTTGCAGAAAATATTTTATATCTATCTCGTAATGATGGAAAGTTTACTGAGATAGAAGCTAAAACATTAGATAGATGTTTAATGGTTCATGCTGACCATGGTGGTGGAAATAATTCCGCTTTCGTAGGTACAGTAGTAGCCTCAACCGCTACAGATATTTATTCAATGATTTCTGCATCTATGGCATCATTAAAAGGGCCAAAACATGGTGGAGCTAACCAAGCTAACCTAGACCAAATGGCTGAGGTTATAAAAAAAATAGGATTAGATGCAACTGATGATGAAATTAAAAATATAATTAATAAAATATTAAATAAAGAATTTGGTGATAAATCAGGTCTTGTATATGGAATAGGACATGCTATATACACATTGTCTGATCCAAGATGCGAAGTATTAAAAGCAGAAGCTTATAAACTTGCTCAAACTAAAGAAGAAACAAAGAAGAAATTTGATTTCTATTCAAGATTTGAACGAAATGCTATTGAATTATTTAAGCAAGAAAAAAATAAAGTTGTATGTGCTAATGTAGATTTTTATTCTGGATTAGTATATGAAATGTTAAATATACCAAGAGATTTATTTATACCAATTTTTGCAGCCGCAAGAATGATAGGATGGGTTTCTCATGATATAGAAACTATACTTTATTCTTCAAAAATTGTAAGACCTGCAACAAAATATGTTGGAGATAAATATTATACAATAGATGAAATTAACGATAAATTAAAGGAGAATTAAAAATGACTGATGTAGTATTATTTGAAGGTGACGGAATCGGACCTGAAATCACAAAAGCAGTAGTAGAAATTTTAGATGCTGCTGGAGCTAAAATCAATTGGCATCCATATATGATTGGAGCTAATGCATATGAGAAAATGGGAGAACTTATTCCAGAAGAATCAAAAGAAGCTATTGCTAAATATAAAGTAGCTTTAAAGGGACCAGTTACAACACCACTTGGAAAAGGATTTAGATCTGTAAATGTTCAATTAAGACTTGCATTTGACTTATATACAAATCTTCGTCCAGCATCTTCATATAAGGGATTATCTAAATTCCAAAATGTAGATATAGTTACAGTAAGAGAAAATACTGAGGATTTATATATTGGTGAAGAACATCCAATTGAGGGTGGATATGAAGCTATTAAGAGAATTACTGTAAAAGGATCTGAACGTATTATTCGTTATGCATTTGAATATGCAAAAGCAAATGGCCGTAAGAAGGTAACAGCTATTCATAAATCTAACATCTTAAAGAATTCTGATGGATTATTTATTAAGATTTTTGATGAAATTGCTAAAGAATATCCAGAAATTGAAGCAGATAAAAAGATTGTTGATAACATGTGTATGCAACTTGTAATGTATCCTGATAAATATGATGTATTAGTTGCGCCAAATTTATATGGAGATATAATATCTGACCTTATTGCAGGACTTGTTGGAGGACTTGGTTTAGTACCAGGAGCTAACATTGGTAAAGATGTAGCTATATTTGAAGCAGTTCATGGTTCTGCTCCTGATATTGCAGGAAAGGGAATTGCTGACCCAATCGCAATGTTAATGTCTGCATGTATGATGCTTGATCATATTAATCAACATGATGTTGCAGAGAAAATCCGTGCATCTATTCGTAAGGTATTAGAGAATAAGATTGATGTAACTCCAGACCTTGGTGGAAATGGAACTACTGAAAGCATCACTAAAGCTATCATTGCAAATCTATAATATAAAAAAAATCGGGTGTTTATTCACTCGATTATTTTTTATATAATGGTTCAGTTCTTTGATAAGACTGAGGTTTATATGTAACTTTTTTTATTTGCTCCTTTGGTACACCAAATTTAGCATTATATCCAAAAAGATTTACATATTTAATAATATCATCATTTTCTAAACTCATGGCTTTTAATACCTCAAAACAAGCATAAGTATCATCTAAAGCTCTATGTGTATTTTGAACCTTATCATCAAGACCATAGTGAGATACCGCAAGATATAGTTTATGTGGATAGTCAGCCCTATCTTTATATATTGTAAGAATATCTAAGAAATCAAGATCACTAAATTTATATCCTTTTAAGAAATATCTTAAAAACGATAAATCAAACTCAGCGTTATATGTCGCAATTAATTTTTTGCCTGGAAGCATTAAAATATCACTAAATTTCTTTTTGACATCCTCTATATTTTCTCCATTATTTAGAAGCATTTCATCAGTAATATGAGTTAAATCTATAATATCTTTTGGAAGCTTAGCGCCAGGAGTTACAAGTTTTATTAAAGAATTGATTTTGCCAACTTCTTTAATACTACCACCTATATTTTCCATAACTATTACACCTAAATCTATTATTTGACATTTTTTTGGATCAAGACCTGTTGTTTCAGTATCAAGGCAAATAATATACTTATAATTATCATATATTGATTTTAGTTCATTCATAAAAATTCACCTACCATATTAATTATAGCACGATAACTAATATTTTTACTTAATAGTTGTTTAGATTATTTATTAAAAAAGAAATTATTGGTTGCTATAAAGCCTTACAGAATATTGAAAAAAAGGGGCATTTATAATATAATTATTAATTATAAACTTTTAAGAATTTAGGTGTTAATTATGACAATAGATAGTGTTGATAAAACAAAGCTATCACCAATGATGCAACAATATTGTGAGATAAAAGAAGCGAATATGGATTCCATAGTATTCTACCGCGTAGGAGATTTCTATGAAATGTTTTTTGATGATGCATATCTTGCTGCTCGTGAGCTTGAATTACAACTTACAGGAAAGGATGCAGGACTTGATGAAAGAGTACCTATGGCAGGTATTCCATTTCATGCATATCAAGTATATGCTTTAAAACTTTTAGATAAAGGATATAAAGTCGCAGTAGTTGAACAAACAGAAGACCCTGCACTTGCGAAAGGACTTGTAAAAAGAGATGTAATAAAGATTTTAACTCCAGGTACAACTCTTGATACTGATATTGATTCAAAAGAAAATAATTATATTGTATCAATTTATCCAATTAAAAGAGAATATGCACTTGCTTATGCTGACGCAACTACAGGTGATGTATATATAACACGTATAGGCGGAGAATCACAATTGCTTAATGAAATAATATCACTTCATGCTCGTGAAGTTGTTGTCTCTTCACATTTTAAAGCGAAATTCTTAGATGACTTGCATAAAAATTATGCAGTGGTAATTTCACATGAAGATGAAATTACATTACCAGATTATCTAGAATACGTTTCAGAAGGTATAGAAGATGATATTAAACCATCTCTTGGTATTTTACTAAATTACTTAACTTATACAATAAAAACATCACTTACACATTTAAAAAATGCTTTGTATTATGAATCAAAGGATTACTTAAGACTTGATCCATTTACTAAAAGAAATCTTGAACTTACTGAAACTATGAGACAAAATCAACATTCAGGCTCTCTTTTATGGCTTCTTGATAAATGTGAAACTGCAATGGGTTCTCGTATGCTACGTATATGGTTAGAACGTCCTCTTGTAAATATGAATGAGATAAATAAAAGACTTGATTATGTTGAAGCCTTAAATAATGAATATCTTACTAAAGAAGAAATAAAAGAATCACTAAAAACTGTGTATGACCTAGAGCGAATTGTTGGACGTATATCAGTTGGTTCTGCAAATGCTAAAGATTTAGTTCAACTAAGACGAAGCTTATCAAATATTCCAACATTAAAGAATGCTGTATCAAAACTTAAAACAAATGATACACAAAATCTTGTTGACCTAATAGATACGCATGAATCTTTATATAATTTGTTATGTAATGCCTTAAACGATGAAGTTCCACTATCTGTAAAAGAAGGTGGAATGATAAAAGTAGGATTCAATAAAGATTTAGATGATATTAAAAATATTTCATCAAACTCTAAAGAATGGGTTTTAAACTATGAACGTGAAATGAAAGAACGTACTGGTATAACAGGACTTAAAGTAGGATTTAATAGAGTATTTGGATACTATATTGAAATAACTAAATCATTCCTTTCACAAGTTAAAGATGAATTTGGTTTCGTTCGTAAACAAACACTCGCTAATGCTGAAAGATTTATTACTGAAGATTTAAAGAAATATGAAAGTATTATTGTAGGATCTGATGAGAAAATTGTAAATATGGAATACGCTCTATTTGTTTCTTTAAGAGATGAGTGTAAGAAGTATTCTCAAAGCTTACAAATACTTGCGAACGCAATATCTACAGTAGATTGTTATATGTCTTTATCTGAGGTCGCAACAAAATATAATTATGTGCGACCAGAGTTAACAGATAAAAGAGAAGTTACTATAATAGATGGAAGACATCCAGTGGTAGAACATGTACTAAATAATGATTTGTATGTAGCAAACGATGTAATAATTAATAACTATAATACTCTTCTTATTACAGGACCTAATATGTCTGGTAAATCTACATATATGAGAGAACTTGCATTAATTAGTATAATGGCACAAGCAGGTTCATTTGTACCTGCAAAAACTGCAAGATTATGCTTGTTTGATTCAATATACACACGTATTGGAGCTTCAGATGATTTAATATCTGGTCAGTCTACATTTATGGTAGAAATGATTGAAGCAAATTACGCAATTAAGAATGCTACAAAAAATAGTTTGATATTATTTGATGAACTTGGAAGAGGAACATCAACATATGATGGTATGGCTTTAGCGCAATCAATAATTGAATATGTTCATGATAAGGTTGGATGTGTTATGCTATTTTCAACACACTATCATGAACTACAACATTTAGATAAAAAACTAAAACATTTAAAGAATGTTCATGTAACAGCTAAAGAAACAAAAGATGGAGTTGTATTCCTTCATAAAGTGCTAGATGGTGGTGCTGATAAGAGCTATGGTATTAATGTAGCTAAGCTTGCAGGACTTCCAAAATCTGTTATAGAGCGAGCTAATCAAATATTAACTACATTTGAAGAAAATGATAATAAAGAAATTAATTTAGACTTATTTAACTTTGATGAATATGAATCAAAGCCTGAAGTAATAGAAGAAAATAAGAATGATGAGCTTGCTCGGATGATTGATTCAGTAGATCTTGAATCAATGTCACCTATAGAAGCGTTAAACTTCTTATATGAACTTAAAAGTAGGAGGTGAGGCACTTGCCTAAAATTAATCAGCTAGATTCTCATCTAGCAAATATGATCGCAGCAGGAGAGGTTGTTGAAAGACCTGCATCTGTTGTAAAGGAACTAGTTGAAAATTCAATAGACGCAGGTGCAACACATATTACAGTTACATCAATTGAAGGTGGAATTAAAGAAATTGTTGTAACTGATGATGGATGTGGAATGTCTAGTGAGGACGCATTACTTGCGTTTGGACGACACGCAACATCAAAGCTTCATAATGAAAAAGATTTATTTAGAATATCAACACTTGGATTTAGAGGTGAAGCTATTCCTTCAATCGCATCAGTTTCAGAATTTAGTCTTCTAACATCTGAGGGTGAAGGTGGATATGAAGTAATATATAAGGCAGGGCAAAAGATTTCTTCTGGACCTAAAGCTGCCCCAAAAGGTACAACTATTCATGTGAACAATTTGTTTTTTAATACTCCAGCAAGACTAAAATATCTTAAGGCTACATCAACTGAACTTTCAGCAATTTCAGATTTGATGATGAAATTTGCTTTATCAAATCCAAATATATCATTTACATTAAAAAACGAAAATCAAGTTCTTATAAAAACAACAGGTAATGGAGATGTTGTAAGATTGTTTGGAGAACTTTATGGATATAATATCGCAAAGAATTTAATGATTAAAGAATATAAATGTTTTGCATATACATTAAAAGCTTGTCTTGTTAAATCTATGATAAATAGATCTAACAAAAAAGAAATGACAACAATTTGTAATGGAAGATATGTTAAATCATATAAGCTTAATGATGCAATAACTGAAGCATATCAAACATATATTCCATCTACTAGATATCCAATATCTTGTGTGTATCTTACACTTGAACCAATGCTTGTTGATGTAAACGTTCATCCATCAAAAGCTATAATAAAAATTTCTAATGAGGATGAAATTGCCGCATCTTTAAAAGGTATGGCACAATCAATGCTTAAAGAAGCAAATATGATACCTTTAATTAAAGAAGAAAAGAAAGAGAATTATAGTGAACAATTATCATTTGTAAAAGAAACTTTTAATAATAAACCAATAGAAGATATGAAAACAAATGATTCTATAAAGCCTTATAAAATTTCTGATGAAATAAGTAATTTTTCAAATGTTTTTGAAGAAAACACTACAAAATTTGATGAGGATATTCAAATACCTAAAGAAGAAGATTTAAAAACATTAATTGATGATGTAAAGGTAGTAAAAGCTGATGATAAATATGAATCTCCAAATATGACTAAGACCGAAAGGCTTCCATATTTAGAATATGTAGGCCAGGTTCATGGGACATATTTAATATTTCAAAATGATATGGGAATGTATATTATAGATCAACATGCGGCAGCTGAACGTATTAATTATGAAAAATATTATAATATATTATCTCATCCATCAAATATAAAAACACCATTACTAATTCCATATCCTCTAGAATTTAGCCCATCTGAGATGATATTTATTGATGCGAATATGGATAAACTTAATGAGATAGGTATTACATTATCACAAATAGGCGCAAATTCTTATGCCGTGCGTGAAGTACCATATTGGATGGATTTTGATAATATTGATACATTTATTCATAATCTTATAGATTCTTTCTATGAGGATAAAGAAGTATCTATTATTAAACAAAGAGATAGAGTATCTAAACAAATTGCCTGTAAATCATCTATTAAAGCTAATAAAGCTTTAGGACAAACTGAGGCAATGGCATTAGTAGAACAATTAAACAAATGTAATAATCCATATACATGTCCTCATGGAAGACCTACTATTATAAGATTGGAGAAAGAATATCTTGAAAAGTTATTCTTACGTGAAATGTAATGGAAAATGTAATCGCAATAGTAGGACCTACTGCAATCGGGAAAACAAAAATATCTATTGAACTTGCCAAAAGACTAGGATTTGAAATAATATCAGGAGATAGTGTTGCGGTATATAAAGAGTTAGATATAGGATCAGCTAAGCCTACAAAAGAGGAAATGGATGGTGTTCCTCATCATCTAATTGATATTTTAGAACCAACTATTCAATATGATGTATCTACTTTTCAAGCTGAAGCTCGTAAAATTATTTATGATAAACATAATGTAATCATATGTGGAGGTACAGGACTATATATTCAATCTGTTTTATATGATTATAAATTTGATGCCTCTAAAAGAGAGTCATCATTTGAAGAACAATTCAAAGGTTATTCAAATGAAGAATTATATGATTACCTATTAAAATTAGATGAAAATATAGATAGAGAAAAAATACATCCAAATAATAGAAAAAGAGTACTTAGGGCAATAGAAATATATAAAGATACAAATCATTCTGTATCCAATCAAAATGCATTAAAGAGACCAATATTTAATTCTTATGTAATATATTTAAATGTATCAGATAGAGATACATTATATAATAGAATAAATAAAAGAGTTGATAAAATGATTGAAATGGGACTTATAGATGAGGTTAAAGCTTTATATGATAAGAAGATATATCCTCATGCGATAGGATATAAAGAACTACTACCTTATTTTGATGGCAAAATATCTTTAGAAACTGCAATAGAGGATATAAAGAAGGATTCAAGACATTTAGCAAAAAGGCAAATGACTTGGTTTAGAAATCAAATGCCAACACATTTTTATGAGGTAAATCTTAATAATATTTGTGAGACAATAGATACAATTTATAATGATATAATAAAGTTCCTTGGAGGAAACAAAGAATGAATATTTATTTAATAGGAATGCCTGGATGTGGTAAATCATCTGTTGGTATGACTTTATCAAATGAAATTGGATATATATATGTTGACCTTGATAAATATATAGAGGAAAAGAATAATATGTCTATTCCAAAAATATTTGAGGCTTTTGGTGAAAAGAAGTTTAGAGAACTTGAAAGAGAAGCTTTAATAGATTTTAGTTATCATGATTCTTATGTAATATCATGTGGTGGAGGAATCATTAATAATAAAGCTAATAAAGAGTTAATGAATGGTAAGGTTGTATATATAAATGTATCATTAGATATTTTAAAAGATAGAATAGAAAATGATAAGGCTAATATAAGGCCTATGTTTAAGACTAAAACTATTGAAGAACTTTGGAATGAACGAAAAGATAAATATGAATATTTTAAAGATGTTGAAGTTTTAAATATTAATATTAATGATGCCGTATCAGACATTAAAAAGGAGCTTGGATTATAATGGATAAGAAGAAAATATTAGTTATAAATGGACCAAATCTTAATATGTTAGGACAACGTGATAAAAATCACTATGGTAGTGTAACATTACCAGAGATTTGTGAGATGATGAGAAAAGAAGATTATTTTGATTATATATTTTTTCAATCAAATCACGAAGGTGATATAATCGATAAAATACAGTTCACTTCTTGTGATGCGATAATTATTAATCCAGGAGCTTATACTCATACATCAGTTGCAATTCATGACGCACTTGAAATAAAAAAGTGTGAGAAGGTAGAGGTTCATCTATCTGATGTTGATAATAGAGATGACTTTAGAAAAATAAATTTTATACGTGATGTATGTACACATACAGTTACAGGATTAAAGGAGTATTCATACATAGAAGCTATTAAATATTTGAAAAAAGTATTATAGTATGGTATAATTTTATCGTTATGAATTATGGAGATACGAAATGATAAAAGTTAATGACTTGAAAAATGGCGTTGTTATTGAATACGACGGAAAGCTTATGCAAATCCTTGAATTTATGCATGTGTTGCAAAACAAGGTAGCATATGTACGTGTTAAGATGAAAAACTTAAGAACAGGTGCAGTAATGGAGACTGCTCTTAAGGGATCTGATTCAGCATTTAAAAGATGTTATGTTGATAAGAGAAGTATGCAATATATATATTCATCAGGAGATACATATACTTTCATGGATAATGAAACATATGAACAAATTGAAGTTCCAACATCACATATCTCGTGGGAGAAAAATTTCTTGATCGAAGGACTAAATGTTGAAATTACTTCATATGAATCAGAAATTTTAGGAGTTAATCTTCCAGATAAGATTACTCTTACAGTAACTGAAGCTGACCCAGCTGTAAAGGGGGACACAAAAACTAATGCATTAAAAGATGCGATAGTTGAAACTGGATTTAAGGTAAAAGTACCTTTATTCGTTGAGACAGGTTCACGAATCATTATTTCAACAATTGATGGTTCATATTGTGGACGTGAATAAAAATAATTAAAATTGGTAAAAATAAAAAATAAAAGGAGCATGCTATAAAGATGTGTGCATGAGCATTGCCAAGTGCTATGAAACATACATACTTGATTAGCTATTATAAAAATTGCACATACAAACGGTGGTTTTAAGCGCATTTACTAAGACCGAAGGAGTGATTTTAGCAATAATTCTATTATGTATTTGCTTATCAGCATTTTTCTCAATGTCTGAGACTGCATTTTCATCAATGTCAACTGCAAAACTAAAAACTGCAGTAGAAGATAGAAAAGTGGGTGCAAAGAAGGCATTATATTTAATAGAAAATTTTGATAAAACACTTACAACATTACTTGTTGGTAATAATATTGTTAATACACTAATGACTGTACTTTCAGTACCATTATTTTCTTCATTTATAAAAAATGAATCATATGTGTCATTAGCATCTACTCTTGTAATGACAGTAGTACTTTTACTTTTTGGAGAAATTACTCCAAAAACATTTGGTAAGAAATATTGTGATACATTATGCTATAAGTTATCAGGACCAGTATATTTATTTACAATTGTTTTGTTCCCAGTAGTAATTTTATTTAGAGGAATACAAAGACTTATTGCAGGTAAACAAGAATCTACTGCTGAAGATATTTCAGAAGATGAGTTAAATACAATTCTTGATACTATGGAAGATGAAGGTAACATTGAAAATGATGAGCATGAGCTTATTAAAAATGTATTTGACCTAAACGATAGAACAATCGAAGACATAATGGTTCATAGAATGGATGTTACTGCAATCGATGTAGAACTTAGTGTAGAAGAGATTAAGAAAGTATTATTAGAATCACAATTCTCTCGTATACCTGTATATGAAGGAGATAAGGACCATATAATAGGAATATTATATGAACGTGACTTCTTATGCGAATATATTAAAAACAATAAAGTAAACATTAGAAAAATAATGCGTTCACCTAAATTTGTATCTAAGGCAATGCATGTTGATGATTTGATTAAAGAAATGCAAAAATCAAAGACTCATATCGCAATAGTTTTAGGAGAATATGGAGATACTCTTGGAATTGTTACAATGGAAGATTGCCTTGAGGAAATCGTTGGAGAAATTTATGATGAGCATGATGAGGTAGAACCAGATCGTGCAAAGATTACTAAGATTTCAGATAATGAATATGAAGCTGATGGAGAAGTTTATGTAGATGATTTATTTGAGGAACTTGAATTAGGAAATGCCCCAGATGATACTACAAAGACTCTTGCAGGATGGCTTTTTGAACAATTTGAAACACTTCCAAATGTTGGAGATACTAAAATAATTCCTGTATCATTTACAAAACAAAATGATGAAACAGGTGAATATGAAGACTTCAATAAGAATGTTATTTTCAAAGTTACAGAAATAGATGAAGCAAGAATTCGTACTGTTGATGTAACAATAGAAGATAGAGATACAGAAGATAATTCAAAAGATGAAGAATAGGACTTAAATCCTATTCTTTTTGTTTACAAAATGACATCTTAATGCTATAATAGATTGCAAATAGGATTTTTTGTGAGGTAGATAAGGATGAAGTTAAACGACAAAGGTTTACTAATAGTTTTATCTGGACCTTCTGGAGTAGGAAAAGGTACAGTAAGAAAAGCGTTATTTAATATGCCTGGTCATAATCTAGAATATTCTATTTCTATGACAACAAGAAAACAAAGACCTGGAGAGGTTAATGGTAAGGATTACTATTTCGTATCTAGGGAGGAATTTGAACAAAGAATTAAAGATGGAAAATTCCTTGAACATGCAGAATTTGTTGGGAATTACTATGGAACACCACTTGATTTAGTTGAAGAAAAACTTCAAGCTGGAAAAGAGGTAGTACTTGAAATAGAAGTACAAGGTGCTCTTCAAGTAAGAGAAAAATGTCCTGATGCAGTATTTATTTTCCTAGCACCACCATCAAAACAAGCTTTATATGATAGACTTCGTTCTAGAGGAACTGAAACTGAAGAAGTTATTGAACAGCGTGTTGAGAAGGCTAATAAGGAATTTAAGCTTGCATACAAATATGACTATATCGTTGTAAACGATACAGTTGAGAATGCTGCTGACAGAATTATGGCAATAATTCGTGCTGAGCATGCAAAAACTGAACGTACAATTCATAGATATATTGATTTATTAAAGTAGAAGGAGAAATATTATGGCAAACAATAAGAATTTAGATGGAATGCGTTATCCATCAGTTGATGATTTATTAAAGAAGATTGATTCAAAGTACAAGCTAGCATATGTCGCAGCTCGTCGTGCAAGAATCATTGAAGAAGAGGATGGATACACTGCAGAAGATGTAGATGTTAAGTGTGTTAAGCCTGTTGGACAAGCATTAGAAGAAGTTCTTGCTGATAAGATTTCAATTGAATTTGAAGCAGCAGATTCTATTTTCCAAGCTCAAACTGCAGAGGCAACAGACGAAGTAGATAACTTTGAAACTGCTGAATAATTAAAATGGCTATCAATGATAGCCTTTTTTTGAATATTTAGGAAAGGGGGAATTTTATGAATGATTTAATTAAACAAAAACTATCACTACTTCCTGAATCTAGTGGATGTTATTTAATGAAAGATAAAAATGGTAAAGTAATATATGTTGGTAAAGCTAAAATATTAAAAAATAGAGTTAGGAGTTATTTTACTGGATCACATAATGCCAAAACAACTCTTTTAGTATCTGAAATATGTGATTTTGATTATATAATGACTTCGTCTAATAAAGAATGTTTTATTCTAGAAATAAACCTTATTAAACAGTATGATCCTAAATATAATATTATGCTTACAGACGATAAAACTTATCCATATATATTACTTACAAATGACCCTAATCCTAGGTTATATGTAATACGTACTCTTGATAAAAAGAAAGTTAAAAATGGTAAATTATTCGGACCATATCCTAATGTAGTTAGTGCTAGAAAAACATGTGAATTATTAAATAGAATTTACCCTCTACCAAAATGTAGAACAATCCCAAATAAAGAATGCTTATATTATCATATGCACCAATGTTTAGGACCATGTATTAATAAAGAGGTATTTGATTATTCTCTTTATAAAAAAGATATAATAAGATTTTTAAATGGTGATACAAAAGATATATTACAAACTTTAAATGATAAAATGATTAATGCGTCTACTAACTTAGATTTTGAGGCAGCTAAAGAATATAGAGATTTAATACAAGATATAAATATAACTACAGAACATCAAAAGATATCTATTAATGATTTATCTAAGTTAGATGTATTTGGCTTTTATAATGATGGAATAAATTTATCAGTTTGTGTGTTGTATTTAAGGAGTGGTGTTATTGTTCAAAACTATTACACTAATTTTCCTGTAATTGGTGAAATAAATGATATGATATTTGATTTTATGATGCAGTATTATAAAACAGATGAAGAAAAGCCAAATCAAATATTATTACCCGAAGATTTTATATCAGAGGATTTAGTTGATGCGATGAATATAGAAATAATATCACCTAAAAAAGGTGATAAAAAAGAAATAGTAGATATGGCAATAAAGAATGCTAAGGAAGCTCTTCTTACAAAGAAAACTATTTATGAAAATAAGGTAGTACGTTCAATGAACACAATAGAACATCTAGGTGATATACTTGGAATAGATACACCATATGTAATAGAAGCATTTGATAACTCAAATCTATATGGTGAATATCCTGTATCTGGAATGGTTGTATATAAAAATGGTAAGCCGTCACCAAAAGATTATAGAAAATATCATGTAAAGACTGTTGTGGGCGCAAACGATTACGCTACTATGAAGGAAGTAATTTATAGAAGATATTCTAGATTGCTAGATGAAAATAAACCACTACCAGACTTAATAGTAATGGATGGTGGAAAGATACAAGTAAATGCCTGCCTTGAAGTAATTTCATCACTTGGAATACATATTAATGTTATGGGTATTCAAAAGAATGATAAACATCTAGCAGAGATGATTGTATTTAATGATAAGTTTATAGAAATAGATAAGAATAGTGATATTTATCTTCTACTTGCTTCTATTTCACAAACTGTTCATGACTTCGCTATATCATTTTTTAGGTCCACTAAGGCAAAAGGAATGTTTGCCTCACATCTTGATGGAATTAAGGGATTAGGACCTAAAGGTAAGGAAAAACTTATTAAGCATTTTATGACTATTGATAAGATAAGAGATGCTTCAATAGATGAAATTATGTCTTTAGGCTTTAGTGAGAAAATTTCAGCAGATATAGTAAGGCACCTATTGGAAGAAAATCTCTAGATTGATATTTATGTGTATAATATAATTTTTGAAAGAGGTATTATATGAAATATAAAATGATATTATTTGATTTAGATGGAACTATACTAAATACACTTGCTGATTTAAAAAACGCAGTAAACTATGGACTTAAAAAAAATGGTCTTCCAGAAAGAAGCTTTGAAGAAATTAAGTCATATGTTGGAAATGGAATAAAGAATTTATGTATAAAAGCCTCAAATAATATTAATGTAGATAATGTATATAATGATTTTAAAGAATATTATTCACTCCATTTGTGTGATGAAACATCTATATATCCAAATATACCTACACTTTTATTAGAACTTAAAAAGAAATATATGCTAGGAATATTATCTAACAAGAAAGATAGTGCTGTACAACATTTGAGTAAATATTATTTTAAAGATATTTTTGATATAGCTTTAGGTGAAACTAACGGACTTGAAAGAAAACCTAGTAGTGATATGTTAGAATATATTTTAAAGAAATATAATCTAGATAGAAAAGAAGTATTATATATAGGAGATAGTGATGTTGATATCACTTTTAGTAATAATTGTTCAATTGATTATATAATAGTTGATTATGGATTTAGAACACGTGAGGAATTAGAAAAACTAAATCCAAGATTGATAATTAGTAATCCACTTGAAGTGTTAAAATATCTAGGAGACTAATATGGGTATTAAAAAAATAATTGATTCTTTTCCCTATGAGAAAAGAGTTTTATATCTTGCGCTAAATTCTGTAATACTTAATGGAATACTTGCAGTCTTAAAATTTATAATAGCGTATATATATAAAGACAGTGGAGGAGGATTCTTCTTGGTGTCAGGCGCAGTAAATATATTTATATTACTCGCAAAAGTTGTATGCTATATAACGCAAGATAAAAAAGAACATTTTAAATTTAATACATTTCTTGTGGGATTATTTATGATTACCTCTGGCATTTTATATACTATTTATATGGCAAGATTATTATTTTTTGAAACTATGCATATAAATTTTCCTACATGGCTATCTATAGTATGGGCAACTATAGCGATGTTTGAAATTGTATTTGGCGTAAGAGGTTTATTTAAGGTTCGTGGTAAAGGTCATATGTATCGCAATATAATGCTTATAAATTTAGGTGTTTCATTGTATGCGATAGTTTTAACACAAGTAATGCTTATATCAGTATCACTTGATACAGTGAAAGCTAATTATTATGACGCAATATTTGGAATAATTGTAGGTGGAATTAATATAATACTTGGTATATTTATATGGATTACGCCTAAAATATCATTGGTTGATAAAATGCATAATGAATATATTCTTGATAAAGAAGAAGGATTAGAAGATCCTAATATAAATATAGTACTTGCCTCAAATCCTATATATGGTAAAGTTACTTATATGGCAATTAATGATGGAAATACTATTAAAGGCGATATTATAAGAGAATATATTGGAATAAAAGATTTAAAATGGTATGTATTAATACCTGTTATAATATTTTTTCTAGTCATTATAATACCATATCTTATAGGCGCTATTATTTATTATTTTTATAGTTCTAATTCAGTTAAAAAATTAGATAAGCAAATGAAAAAAAATGGTTACCAAAAGGTAACCAAATAAAAGAATATTACTTATTTAATACATCTTCAAATTTAACACCATATGAATGTTCTTTATCATCTTTTGTGGCTTTAATAGAATCAACAATAAAAGATGTCGCATCATCAAGTGTATCATATGCATTCTTACCATTTAATATATCAGCTACTATAACTGATGAGAATATATCTCCAGTTCCGTGATATGATGGATATTCTTTTTCTTTTAACACTGTTGTAGAAGTTTTTCCATCATAGAAAGTTGCGCCAATCTTATTACCATCAACTACACCAGTAAGAATAGTCTTTTTAGCTCCAAGCTTTGTAAGACGCTTAATTAACTCTTCGTAATCAGGATTTTCAGTATAAGGAGTATCAGTTAATAAGCAAGCCTCTGTAATATTTGGTAATATTACATCTGCCTCTGATACTATTTTCTTCATACCAGAAACTATATCTTCATTTAATGCTGGATATAGTTTACCATTATCTGCCATAGCAGGGTCAACAATGAATAATCCACCTTTCTTTAATAGCTTTTCTTTAGCTAATAAGATTAAATCAAATTGTCTTACATCACCAATATATCCTGTATATATTGCGTCAAATGAAATTCCTTCATTAATCCAATGATTTAAAATCTTTGGCATCTCTATTGTAAGATCTAGAACTGTAAAGTCTTTAAATCCTTGAGTATGTGTTGATAATATTGCGGATGGAAGAATTGCACATTCAACTCCTCTTGCAGATAAAATAGGAAGAGCTACGGTAAGTGAACATTGACCGTAACAAGAAATGTCTTGAATACTTAATACTTTTTTAGACATAAAATAAATCACCTCTATGTGTATTATAATAGAAAATTGGATTGTTTTTAACAACCACTTTTAGATTATTTTTTGGTACCAGATTAAAAAATTAAAGGAAAGGAGTAGTATAATCAAAAGTATGACTTGATTATACAAAAAAGAAAATGTATTATTTAGCTTATGGTTCAAATCTTAATATTTCAAGAATGAATGATAGATGCAAAGAAGCATCTATAGTGGGAACTTCTGTACTAAAAGATTATAGATTGATTTTTAAAAGAAGTAAAAGTGGTTCATACCTTACTGTTACTAAGGAAGATGGTTATAATGTGCCACTAGGAGTATGGGAAATCAGCCAAAATGACCTTGAAAGCCTTGATATCTGTGAAGGATATCCAACATTCTATTATAGGAAAGAAATAGAAGTTTTGCTTAAAGATAAAAATGGAAATAATAGGAACATAAAAGGAATTATCTATATTATGCATGAAGATAGGAAATTTGAAATTCCAAAAAAATGGTATATAGATATATGTAAAGACGGCTATAAAGAATTTGGCTTTGATGCGAGCATATTAGATGAAGCGGTTGATTATAGCACAAGAAAAATATTAGATGGTGATAAAAATGACAGATGAATTATATGACGCTAACAACGATAAATTATTAATAGAAGAAAGATGTAGTTGTAAAGATCTTTGCTTTGAATATAATAATTTAAAGCCTAGTGATTTAAAAAATAGAGAAATATTAATAAAAAAGATATTTGCAAAAACCGGAAAGAAAATATTGGTTGAACAAACTTTTTGGTGTGATTATGGATATAATATTTTTGTAGGAGAAAATTTTTATATGAATCATAATTGTACTATATTAGATGCTTCTAAAGTAGAGTTTGGTGATAATGTATTTGTAGGACCTAATTCTGGATTTTATACAGCAGGGCATCCATTAAATTATGAGATTAGGAATAAAGGCTTAGAATATGCAAAACCTATTAAAGTAGGGAATAATGTATGGATTGGTGGGAATGTAGTAGTCCTTCCTGGCGTAACTATTGGAGATAATGTTGTGATAGGTGCAGGCAGTGTTGTATGTAAGGATATTCCATCAAATAGCCTCGCTTTAGGCAATCCTTGTAAAGTAATAAAAGAATTAAATAATAAAGATTAAAAAAATGAACCTCATTATGATTTTGGGGTTCATTTAAAAATTATTATTTTTTTAATGCTTCAATAACTTTATCCTTAATTTCTTTTGGAACGTATGGAGTAATATCAAGGTTAAACGCAACTAGTTCTTTTATTGAAGATGATGATACAAATTGTGTCCTTGTAGATGGGAATAGAAGAAGAGTTTCAATTGATGGATCAATATCACGGTTAAATTGATATAGATTGAATTCTGCTTCATAATCCATATAGTTTCTAAGACCACGAATCATTGTCTTTATGTTATTTTCTCTACAATATTTAACAGTTAAATCAGAAGATTTAGAAACTACTACATTTTTAAATCTCTTACAAACCTCTTTAATCATTTCTACACGTTCATCTGGTGTAAAAGTTGATTTTTTATTAACATTATATGAAACTAAAACATGAACCTCATCAAATTGACGAGAAGCACGCTCAATAATATCTAAATGTCCGTTTGAAATAGGATCAAATGATCCAGGGTAACAAGCTTTTCTCATAATTAATACCTCTTTGTGCGATTAAATTATAATATATTATCCTTATTTTATCAACTTTTAATAAGATTATATTGACATTTATTGCTAAAATTTATGCTAAGTATTGTTTATACATAGTGATTTGAATCCTAATCTTTTTTGTAGTTGTTTTATTATCTTTATGCTTTGTTTTAATTAAAAAAATTTTCTTTCATATATTTAACATAATTTATATAATAATTGTTTTTATAAATATATATAAACAATCAATATGTA
>CAZJAM010000023.1:0-20057 GCA_964544095.1 uncultured Anaeroplasmataceae bacterium
ACCTCAGCCTTCCAAGCTGACTACGAGGGTTCGATTCCCTTCGCCTGCTCCAAATAAAAGTTATGGTTTAATACAGTCGTATTAAACTTTTTTTATTAAAAAAACAACCTCATATTAAAGGTTGTTTCATATATTATATAAATAAATCATTTGAATCTATTTTTGACATGACTATATCTGAATACTCATTATCATTAAGTGGATTAAATGTAATAAAAGTTAATTTTAATTGTTCTTTAGGCAATAGTTCATTATAAAATGTTTGAATTTTGTTTAATAAATTATTTCTATATTCTTTAGTAATTGTATAATTAGATATAGAATATTTCATTTCACAAACATTAATTACACTATCTTTTCTATGAATAAGTAAATCAATTTGTACTAAAGGAGTACTTTCTTTACTTCTCCATGAATATTCTTTACTAATAACATCACCAATTCCTAAAGCTTTTTTTATAGTTTTAATGTTATTTAAACATACCATTTCAAATGCGTGTCCACACCATGAATAATATGATGGTGTATTAATATATGACAAATAACTTTCAAACTTTTTATTAATTAAAAATGATTTTGCAAATAAAATAAATGGATCAATTATTTGATAAAATTTATTATTTTTTAAAGTTCTATAATTATCATATGCTCTTATAAAGCCACATTCACTTAATTCTTCTAATGCTTGTGTTAAAGATTTACCATCGCCAATTTGTTTATTTTGTGATAATTCTTTTCTTGTAAGACCATATTCTTTTTTCATTAAAGCTTCTATTATATCTCTATGTTTACCATTTTCTGAAAATAGAGATTTAAATACAGCTTGATATTCATCATATAATTGTCCATCTTCCTTAAAGCATAATAAATCAATATTTTGTGCAAGACTTAAGTTAGGGTCTAAAAGTGACCAATAGTAAGGTACACCACCAAAAACCATATAACATTCAATAATATTTTGCTTAGTATAATTTAATCTTAAATAATTTGAAAATTCTAAGCACTCCTTTAAAGTAAATGGTAATAAATGAATTTTTCTTGTAATTCTATTATAGAAGCCTCCATTGTCTTTAACCATATTATTTATAATCCAACTTGTAGCACTTCCACATACAATTAATACTAAATCATTGCATGTTGAACCATATGTATTCCAAAATAAATCCAATGCAGCTTTGAACTCACTTTTCTTAGTATCCATCCATGGTAATTCATCTAAGAATACAATTCTTTTATTACTTGATTGCTCTCTATATATTAAATCTTGTTTTAAGTAAGTCTTAAGTGCACTAAAAGCATCAAACCAATCATTTATTTTTTCATTTGATATAAAACCATATTCTTTTAAGGCAGTGGTAAAATTTTTTAATTGTAATTTTTTAGAACTATTGTTAACTCCACTTGCATAAAATGTAAAATTATCTTTAAAATATTCTTTAATTAAATATGTCTTACCAATTCTTCTTCTGCCATATAGTACTACAAATTCAGCTTTATTAGATTTCAAGCATAAATCCAATACTTTTTGTTCTTCAATTCTACCAATTACGCTCATATAAATATCCCTTCTTTAATAATTTTTTTAATTATTTAGTACTTCTATATTGATATTATAAACAAATTTAATTAAAAAATAAATTGATTTTTCCCTAAAATCTATATTTTTTCATAAGTTTTTGGGAAAAATCAACAATTTAATTCTTAAAATATAAGTGAATTCAATCCTTTTAAATAGATATTTACGTGGTTATTATAGTAAATATTTATTATCTGAAATAATTTAATCATATCATATTCTTTTATACTATCGAGGTTCTCTTTATAAATATCTATATAATAAATATTTGTTAAAGCATTTAAAATATCATTATCATAAGTATCTTTATGATTATGATTAAAACACAAGGCACCACCATCTTTAATGCTAAAGTATTTGGGATGTGGGTTATTACAAATAACACATTTTTTCAGTACTGGGGACACACCAAATGCGTATGTCATTTTAACCATAAAAGTAGTTGTTAATAATAATCCGTCATATTTATTTCTTAAATTAAATATTTCATCAAGTAATGAATAAACTCTTTCATGCGGTGAATCAGAGGGTAGTTTTGATATAATTTCTAAAATAAAGGAATACCATAAAGATTTCTTTAAATCATCTTTTATATCTTGATATGAATTAATAAGTGTAAAATCAATTGATGTTGGAAATTCCTTATTAGTAAGGATTACACTAACTTTATTCATAGATGTTATTAAAGGAAGCATTCCTTTTTTGGGGTTATTAGAAGAAAGTGCTTTAAAAGAAATCTTACCTTCTTTTGTATAAAGATATACTATTTTAGATTTTTCTTTAAAATCTATTGAAGATAAAACAAATCCTTCTACTTCTAAATTATCCATTAATAATTATCCTTTGAATATCCAAGAGTACGAAGGACATCTTTTCTATCCTTCCAATCTTCTTTAACCTTAACCCATAAATCAATTGTACAACTTGATCCAAGAAGCGCTTTAATATCCTTTTTAGCTCTTCTTTTTACTTCTTTTATTAATGATCCACCCTTACCTATAATTATCTTCTTTTGTGAATCACGCTCTACATAAATAGTTGCGTATATCTCAACTGTTTCGTCAGCGTCTTCTAACTTTTTCATTGAGTCAACTGTAACTGCAGTTGAATGTGGTACTTCTTCACGAGTTAGTTGTAGTATTTTTTCTCTTATAAGTTCACTTATAATAAATCTCTCTGGATGATCTGATATCATATCATCAGGATAATATTTAGGTCCTAGTGGTAAAAGTTTTTTAATATCTTCTATTAATTCATCTACGTTAGTATGTTCAAGTGCTGATACTGGAAATATTCCCTTAAAAGGTAATTCATTCATATATTCAACTATAACCTTATCTAAATCTGATTTTTTCTTTAATAAGTCAATCTTATTGATTATTAAATAAATTGGCTTTTTAGTGTTTTTAAGAGATTCAATAATTTCCCTATCTAGATTTGTAAGCTTATCAGTTGCTGATATCATATAAAATATTCCATCAACACCTTTTATTGCGTTATATGATGAATCATTCATAATTTCACCAAGCTTATCATGTGCATGATGAATTCCTGGAGTATCTGTAAATATTATTTGGGCATCAAATGTAGTATATACACCTAGTATTGTGTTACGAGTAGTTTGAGGTTTATCACTCATTATCGCAATCTTATGACCAATTATTGTATTTAAAAGTGTTGATTTACCTACATTTGGTTTTCCAATTATAGTAATAAATCCTGATCTAAATTCGTTATTCAAGGCTATTAAATCCAATAGGCATTAACATGTCTATTGTTACCTCCTTACTTTCAAGTTTATTATTAAGTAAATATATCTTACATTTTGATGGTATTAGTTCAAGCATAACTTGTCTACATCCACCACACGGAGATATATAGTCTATTGTATCTGCATAAATTGCCATAGCCTTAATAGAAGACATATCATATCCATCACTATATGCCTTATAAATAGCTACACGTTCTGCACACATTGAAAGAGGATATGAAACATTTTCAATATTAGTTCCACAAATAAAACTACCATCATTAAGTTCTATTGCACATCCAACCTTAAACTTTGAATAAGGTGAATATGAATATTTTACTGCATCTCTAGCTCTTAGAAATAATTCCATATTATTCCCTCTTAAGTCCCGCTTTATTTAATATTTCATCTTGTTTTGCAAACATTACTTTTTCGTCCTCTGGATTCATATGATCATATCCACATAGGTGTAGATATCCATGAACAGATAAAAATCCTATTTCACGTTCTAATGAATGTCCGTATTCTAAAGCTTGTTCTTTTGCTCTATCAACACAAATAAATATATCACCAAGCTCATTTTCAGCATTAAAATTTGATAAATCATTATCCATTAAGGCAAATGATATTACATCAGTTACTTTATCAATTCCTCTATAATCTCTATTAATTTGCTGAATTTCTTCATTTGATACAAATATTATATTAAATTCTTTTGAATCTCTTACGTACTTAAAAATAGAACGTATAAGCTTCATATATTCTTTTGTATCTCCATTAATATGGCTTACGAAATGTATTTTCATAAATTAAACTCCTTCTTCGTCATAACGTTCAATAATCTTTGCGACTAATGGGTGACGAACTACATCGTATTTTTCAAATTCTATAATTGATATTCTATTAATTCCCTTTAAAATATGAACTGCTGTTTTTAGTCCAGATTTTATATTAATTGGTAAATCTATTTGGGAAATATCTCCTGTAATAACCATCTTAGAATTAAATCCAAGACGTGTTAAGAACATCTTCATTTGCATATTTGTTGTATTTTGTGCCTCATCAAGTATTACATAGGCATTATCAAGTGTTCTACCTCTCATATAGGCAAGAGGAGCTATTTCAATTACTTGTTTTTCAATTAATTGGTCAGTTTGTTCTTTTCCAAGAGAATCATATAAAGCGTCATATAAAGGTCTTAAATATGGATCTATTTTTTCTTTTAAATCACCTGGTAAAAATCCAAGCGATTCTCCAGCTTCTACTGCAGGTCTTGTAAGAATTAATCTCTTTATTTTGCCAGATTTCAACATAGATACTGCGTTTATTACAGCTAAATATGTTTTACCAGTACCAGCAGGTCCTATACCAAATACCATATCATATTTTTGTAAGGCTTTTACATAATCAATTTGTCTAATAGTTTTAGGATAGATTGGTTTATTAGTTGATGTATAACCAACTATATGACGGTTTTCATATAGTGTATAACATTCCTCAAGTCTATCAGAGTCTTGCATGTTTTTAATATAGAGAATATCACGTATAGTAAGACTTATATTATATTTATGAGAAATAGTTTCAAGCATTTGAAAATATTCATCAAGCAAATTTGCCTTTGTTTCATCCAATATATCAGTAATTATTTGGTCACCTTTTAAATCTATATGACAACCATATAATTCCTCTATTTGTAATATATTTGAATTCTCAATGCCACAGATATTTCTTATATCATTAATATCTTTAATTGTTGTTTTTAATACCATTACTTATACTCCTAACTTTTATATACTAATTATAGCATAATTTTATAATTAATAATTTTTAAATTATATGAAAAAGTGGAGAAAATCTCCACATTATTTCATTAACCAATCTGGATATTCAGAATCAAGAGAATCATCAGATGAAAAATCCTTCTTATTCTTCTTACGCATCTTTTCTTCAAGCTTACGTTGTTTAGCTTCTTCCTTTAATTTTTTAGCTTGTTCTCTACGAAGCTTTTTAGAATTTGCATCACTTGCGAATAGTGAAAGATCAGCATCAAAATCTAGGTCTTCAGATTCAGTCTCTAAATTATCAGTTGAAGTATTTTCATCTATTTTTTGTCCTAAATAGTCAATATTTTCATCTGAAACATTAGTAAATATTGATTGTGCTAAATCATCAATACCATTTTCCTTAGCCTTAAGTTCATAACCTGTAGCGATTACTGTAACTACAATTTCATCCCCTAAATCATTATTAATGGCAGTACCAAATATAATTGATAGGTTAGCGTCGCAGTTGTTTCTTATTTCTTCATTAAGAAGTTTAACTTCAGTCATTGTAATATCTGCTGAAGATGTTACATTTACAATTGCGTTTGTAGCGCCATCAATTGAAACCTCAAGTAAAGAGGAATGAATGGCTCTTCTTGCTGCCTCAACAGCTCTATTTTTACCTGATGCAACTCCAATACCCATTAACGCAGTTCCCTTATCTTGCATAACTGTACGTACATCTGCAAAGTCGACATTAATAAGTCCTGGGAAATTAATAAGTTCAGAGATAGCTTGAACTCCTTGACGAAGTACATTATCAGCTTCACGGAAACATTCAAGCATTTTAGTATCAGGTGAGATAATTGAGAATAATCTTTGGTTAGGAATAACGATAAGTGTATCAACATAAGGCTTAATAGCTTCAAGACCTGAAACAGCCTTAGTCATTCTATCTGCTCCCTCAAATTGGAATGGTTTTGTAACAATCGCAACTGTTAAAGCTCCCATTTCTTTAGCTATACGCGCAACAACAGGGGCTGCACCAGTTCCAGTACCTCCACCCATTCCGCATGTAATAAATACCATATCGGCACCATTTAAAACTTCTTTTAAATCTTCTTCAGATTCAAGAGCGGCATTACGTCCTTTAGTAGGGTTAGCTCCAGCTCCAAGACCTCTAGTAAGTGTCTTTCCAATTTGTACTCTTGTATCTGCTCTTGAAGATGCTAAATCTTGTGCATCTGTATTGACAGCAATGAATTCAACCCCACGCACTTCATTCTCTATCATTCGGTCGATGGCATTTCCTCCACCGCCACCAACTCCTACAACTTTAATTATAGGTTTTTGATTAAAATTATTTTCTTCACTGTATCCTTGCTTTTCAAATAACATAGTATAACTCCTTAAAACATAATATTATTCTATAATATTTACAAGGGTTTTTCAATAACTCTTATGATAAAATATTATCTAAATTTTCACTTGGAAATGGCTTATAGAAATAATATCCTTGGATAACCTTTCCACCAAGGTTTTTAATAAGATTATATTGTTCTAAAGACTCAACACCTTCAAAAATTAATTTCTTATTAAGCTTCTCTCCAATATCTATAATTGATTTTAAAACTTCTTTTGTAGCATTATCATTACTATAGTTTTTAATAAATTGCATATCTACTTTTATAACATCTACATCAATATGTGCAAGCATATTTAAATTTGAATATCCTGAACCAAAATCATCCATTAAAACCTTAAATCCTGCTTCTCTTAACTTTGATACAACATTATTTATTAAATTAATATCTTTTGAATATGCACTTTCGGTAATTTCAATTTCTATTAAATTTGGTTTTAAATCATATTTCTTTATAAGTTCAAGAAGTTTTTTATCGACTTCAAATGCCGCTATATCATTTCTTGAAACATTTATAGAAATAGGTAGTACCTTCTTACCTTTATCTATAGAATCACGCTGAAACTTACAAACAGCTTCCCATACATATAAGTCTAGTTCTTGAATCAAACCATTTTCTTCAAGGAATGGTACAAAAGCGCCTGGAGTTACTACTCCTCGTGAATTATGCCATCTTACAAGTGCTTCACACGATAATATTTTACCATCAATATCGCATTGAGGCTGTAAGTAGAAAGTAAATTCATTATTTAAAATTCCTTTTTTAATACTTGTAAGTTTTAAATTAGGTCCTTCAATTTTTGAAAGCATATCATCACTATATATAACTTGTTGATTTTGATTAAATTGTTCTACTGTATCAAGAGCCATAAGACATTTATCTAATATAAGAGAAATAGTCTCTTCTGTAGTATCAGCGATAAAACAAGCATAAGTAAATGTTAAATTATAATTAACATATTTTTCTGATAATTTATTAATAGAGTTTATAAGAAGATCTAAAATTTCCTTATTGTTTTCAAAATAATAAATATATTTTGACTCATACATTGAACCAATTATACCACCATTAGTTTTACAGAAATTAGAAACAATATCATAAAAATCATCAATTATTTCTTTTTTAACAAAATCACCATAAATATTTCCAATTTTTTGGAAATTATTAATATTAATTAATATACCCATTTGATTTTTTAAAGAAAGTTGTAGTGACTCTGACATTAAAGTGAATCTATCTAATGTATAAAGGCGGGAGAAATCATCAAATAACGGCTTATCTAATTTAACTAATTCGATTGCTAAAAGCCATCTTTCACTAGAAGAATAAACTGAAGATATAAATGATAAAATATATCTTACCTCAATGAATTTTCCTAAATTATCCTTTCTTCTTACAATGATTGATTCTAACTTATTATTATTCTTTACATCTAAAAGTGAATTAGTTGATAAAAATGTTTTAAATATTTCTCTATCATCTCTATGAATATTATCATGAAGAAACAAAAGAAAATCACTATAATCATTCTTATATGTAGAAACACTACATAAACTACCACTATTATATAAAATCTCACATCTTGAAGGATTAATAGTAAGTGTATAAACTTCTGCTATTTGGTGTCTGTTATTATAAACAAAACGATTTAGGGCAATTGCTTTAGCTAAATCATAAAATGTGTAAATGATTTTATCGTTTATAAATCCAATACAATATTCATAAAACTTTTTTGATATTTCGCAATAAAAATACCTAAGAGGTTCACTTAAGCTAAATTTGTTTATAGAATCCTTAGGTAATATCTCATAAATAGATTTCCCAATATAATTACTGCCATATAAGCCTAAGGCATTCTTATTTAATTCTACAATAATATTGTTTCGATTAGTAACGATAATAAATGATTCTATTGCTTCCATAAAATCACCACCATGCATTTTTATTATAATCAAAAAATACTGTTTACGCAATATTATTTCAAAAAAAGAAGGATTTTTTTACTCCTTCTTTACAAATACATAACCAAATGCATTAGGTCCCCAATGAGCCGCAATAGCGTATGATAAATTATCATGGGCAATAATGTTTTTGGTGAAAGCTTCATCAGTTTTCTTTATAAGTTTTTCTAAATTATCATCTTTAAAAGTATATTCAGCAACTACTGGATAATTAGGATCAAATTCACTAGATACATCCTCAGATATCTTTTTCATTGTACGAGCAATTCCAATACCTTTACCAAGCATTTTAACCTTACCACCCTCGATTCCTATAATTGGTTTTATTCCAATTATAGAACCTAGTAGGTATTCAGCTTTTGATAATCTTCCACCACGGTGTAAATATAATAGTGTTTCTGGTATTGCATATATTTTTATTCTTTTCTTTAAAGATTCTATTATCTCTAATACTTCATCTACAGGTCTATCTCTAAATTTATTAATCTCATTTACAAGTATTCTAATACCACCAACACAAGACATTGTATCAAACACATGAACTAAAGGATTATCTGAAAACGCAAGTCTTAAGGCATTAAATGTACCACTAATACCTGATGACATTGATAAAATTATTACATCATCTCCAGCATCAGTAAACTTTTCTACAACCTCCATACAATCATTAAGTGGAGGTAGTGATGTTTTTGGAAATATTTTATCATTTATAAGTTTGTCATAAAATAAATCATTATCAAGATTTACTCCATCAAGATAATCTTCTTCATTTAAAGTAACTCTTACAGGTAATATATAATCAACATTATATTCTTCCATTTCGCAAGTCTTAATGGATGAAGCACTATCTACTATAACTCTAATCATTTTTAAAAACCTCTTCAATATCAATATAATATGTAGCATATTTATTAATATCATCTAAATAATTTCTATTAGAATAATCTTTAACAATAAGTGTATCAATTTTCATCTTCTTGCATATCTTCATCGCAAGAATAGAATCCTCAATCACTAGCATATTATTTCTTTTAATATTTTCTTCCTTAATAATATATTTAAAAAGCTCTCCACTTTCTTTAGATTTATCTAGGTCTGATGACGAATAAATATCCTTATAATATCCCAATATTCCTAAAGCTCTAAGTGATAACATTAATAAAGACTGTCGTGTTGCGCTAGATAGTAGATTTCTTCCACTTCTTGAAAGAAGTTCTAAAAATTCCTTAGCACCTTTTTTTAAAGGAATGGTTTTATATTTATTTTGCATAAATCTATTTATATCATCACATACCTCAGTTGAATTATTTAAAATATGGTATTTATTATAAATAATCCTTGCGGCATCAAGATTAGAAATGTATTTCATTTTAGTATCTAAAAGAGGTTCCGCATCAATTCCCTTACTTTTTAAATATTCAGATGCAAAATGATGCCAAAGAGGCATAGAATCAATAATAGTTCCATCATAATCAGTTGCGTAACAATAATATTTACCAAGTATTTCTTTAAGTTCTTCTTTAGTACTAATAACCTTCATAATATTCCTCAATTTCCATGTAATATTTTATAATATATTTAAATCAAACGCAAGCACGTATGCAAAAATATAAAATATATGGTAAAATCTAATTATAGAGGGGTGATGTGTGTGTTTTACACAATTTATAATCCGCTTGCGATTAACGGAAAAGGGATTGAACTTCTTAATCAATTTAAAATAGATTATTCAAAGGATTTTGAAGAAATATCTTATTACAATTATTTAGAAATAGATTTTGAAGAGATAAAAAAATCTTTTCAAGATAATGACGCAATTATTATAATTGGTGGAGACGAAATATTACACAAAATTATAAATATCTATTATAAATATGAAATTAATTGTCCACTATTTATGTATGGTGTAAAAGAATACTCTGACTTCTTAATTGATATAGGTGCGGAATCATATAAAATTTATAATATTACAAAATATATCAAAGACTTACCATATTCTATAGTTGATAATGAAAAGATTTATTTTATAAATAATGTTGGATTTGGCCTAGATGGTAAGGTTTGTCAAATGGCAGTTGAAAAGATGAAAACTCATGCAAAGTTTACATATCCTAGTCTTTCTAGAAAAGTTCTTCTTTCTTATAAGAAAAAGAATGTAACAATAATTATTGATAACATAACATATCAATATAAAAATGTTTATTTAGCATCTACATTTAATTCGAGATATTATGGTGGAGGTATGAAAGCATATCCTACTCTAGATAGACATAGTGATAAACTTGGTGTTCTTGTTATGCTTTCGTCTAACATAATAAAAACCATTAATATATTTAGTAAATTTACAAAAGGATTACACAAAAATTATCCTAAAAACGTTATATTTTTAGAAGGTCATGAAATAAAGGTTATGTTTGAAACTCCGGAATATATTCAACTTGATGGTGATTTGATTGGTGAAGTTTATGAATATACTGCTTTTAAAGGGAAAAAGCCTGAATAATATAAAATAGCACATTAGATAGTCTAATGTGTTTTTTTAAACAAAAAGTTAACGCCATAATAGCGTTAACCATAAATTTTAAATATTATTGCATATTTTTCGCAATTTGATTTACAAGTTTCATATCACATTTGCCATTGTAATTAGCTTTAAAGTACTTCATTACAGCAGGAATTGATTTATCATCTAGCTTATTTATTACTTCTTTAATTTCATCTTCTGACATTTGTGCTGGTAAGAATTCACCGATATATTTCTTTTGCAAAACAAGCTCATCATACTTCTCTTGTCTTCCTGCTTTTAGGAATAAGTCAGCTTCATCTTGAAGCTCTTTTTGAGTCTTAGATATTATTTGGAATAGATCTTCATCTGTAAGTTCTTTTCCTTGTGCCTTAAGCTCAATTTGTGCTTGCATAGCCTTATTAATTACTACAGGAAGAATTCCTCTTTTCATAGTATCCTTATTTTTTAAGGCAAGCATATTTTCTTTTTTTAATGTGTTAAATAAATTTGAATTTGTATCCATTATTCATTTCCTTCTTTCTTTATATATCCATATTTTTTAAAGAATTCATTTTTGAATTCAAGAAGTCTATCTTCTTTTATAGCTTCTCTAATATCTTTCATTAAAGACTTTAAAAAATAGAGATTATGATAACTTAATAGTCTTTGTCCAAGAATTTCATCAGTACGTATTAAATGAGAGACATAACTCTTAGTATAATTCTTGCAGCAATAACAATCGCATTCACTATCAAGAGGCGACATATCATATTTATAACATGCATTTCTTATAATTATTCGTCCACTATGTGTAAGTGCACTTCCATGACGTGCGAGTCTAGTTGGTAATACGCAATCAAACATATCAATACCATTCATTGCGCCAATTATTAAATCATCTGGTGATCCAACTCCCATAAGATAACGTGGCTTATCTTTTGGCATTATAGTTTTTAAATATTCAAGCATGTCATACATTTCATCCTTAGTCTCTCCAACAGATAATCCTCCAATTGAATAACCAGGGAAATCAATTTTTATAAGTTCATCTAGGCAATGTTTACGAAGCTCTTTATATGGGCCTCCTTGAACTATACCAAATAATGCTTGCGTATCTGGATTTGCGTTTGCGTCCTTACTTCTTTTAGCCCACCTAATTGTTCTATCAACAGAATCTTTTAAATAATCATATTTAGAATAAAATGGAGGACATTCATCAAAAGACATTATAATATCAGCTCCAAGATTATTTTGAACATGTATTGAATCTTCAGGTGACATAAAAAGTTTAGCTCCAGATTTATAATGACGGAATTCAACACCTTCCTCGGTAATCTTTCTTGTCTTTGATAAAGAAAATACTTGATATCCTCCTGAGTCAGTAAGTAGCGCTCCGTTCCATTTCATGAAGCCTCTAATTCCACCATGCATTTTTATAACATCATCACCAGGTTCTAGCCAAAGATGATAAGTATTTCCTAAAATCAAACCATCAGATACTTCTTTTACCTCTTCAGGTGTTAATGTTTTAACAGTAGCCTGTGTACCAACTGGCATAAAGATTGGTGTTTCAAAATCTCCATGAGGAGTATGAAGTATTCCATATCTTGCGCCTGTCTTTCTATCCTCGTGGATAAGCTCATAGGTTATAGGATATTTCATTATATCCATCCTCCTTATTTTATTACTTTAATAGTTTTAATCACTTGCGCTTCTAGTGGTTTATCAGATGCATCTGTTTTAACAGAGGCAATAGCGTCAAGAGTATCAAGACCTGATACTACAACTCCAAATGCTGCATAAGCACCATCAAGGAATGTATCATCAGTATCACAAATAAAAAATTGTGATGAAGCACTATTAGGTGCAGATGTTCTTGCCATAGAAATTACTCCTCTTGAATGAGAAAGCATATTTTTAAATCCATTTGATGGGAATTCACCAACAATTTTTTCATTTGATCCACCCATTCCGTTACCTTGTGGATCTCCACCTTGAATCATAAAGTTCTTTATTACTCTATGAAATATTAATCCATCGTAAAAGTTAGTTGAGGCAAGGTGTAAAAAGTTTTCAACTGTTTTAGGGGCAGTTTGTGGAAATAACTCTAATTCAATTCTTCCACCTTTCTCCATTATAATTTCAACTCTTGGATTATCATTTGATAAAAATTCTGTAAAATTTTTCATATAAAAACACATCCATTCTATAATATTAACATTGCATCACCAAATGAGAAAAATCTATATTTTTCTTCTACTGCGTGATTGTATGCTTTCATAATAAAATCTTTATTTGCAAACGCAGATACTAACATAATAAGTGTAGATTTTGGTAAATGGAAGTTAGTAAACTGTGCTTGTACAACTTTGAACTTATATCCAGGATAAATGAATATTTGTGTCCAAGCAGAAGTTTCCTTAAATCCATTATCATATGCACTTTCGAGCGTTCTAGTAGTTGTAGTACCAACAGATACTATTCTCTTTCCCTCAGCTATTGCCTTATTTAAGGCATCAGCAGTTTCTTTATCAATTGTATAGAATTCACTATGCATTGTATGCTTTGTAACATCCTCAACAGCTACTGGTCTAAATGTACCAAGACCTACATGAAGCGTTACAAATAATAATTGAACTCCCTTAGCCTTTAAGGCATCCATCACTTCTTTTGTAAAGTGAAGACCTGCAGTAGGTGCTGCAGCACTTCCTGGAGTCTTAGAATATACGGTTTGATATCTTTCTTTATCCTCTAGATGTTCGTGTATATATGGTGGTAATGGCATTTCTCCAAGCTTATCAAGTATTTCATAAAAAATACCTTCATAAATCATCTTAAAATGTCTTATTCCATCCATTCCTTCTGATACACATTCAGCTTTTAATAAGCCTTCCCCAAAGTCAATTATAGTACCAACCTTAACTCTTCTTGCAGGTTTACACAATGTTTCCCATGTATCGCCTTCATTTTTTAATAACAATACCTCAATATGAGCAAGTGTTCCTTCTTTAACACCAAAAAGACGTGCAGGAATTACTCTCGAGTTATTAAATACTAAAACATCATTAGGTCCAAAATAATCAATTATATCTTTAAAATTTTTATCTTCAATAGTTTCTTTCTCTCTATTTAAAACCATAAGTCTAGATGCTGATCTATCCTTTAATGGAACCTGAGCAATTAATTCCTCAGGAAGATAATAATCAAAATCATCTGTTTTCATTTTATTCAAAAAGTCCTTTCATATAAGGTATACCTAGTTGATCATATGCTTTTTTATTCGCAACTCTTCCTCTAGAAGTTCTTGAAATATATCCTTCTTGAAGAAGATAGGGTTCATAAACATCTTCAACAGTTTGAGCCTCTTCACCAATTGAGGCAGCAATTGCTTCAAGACCCGCAGGGCCACCTTTAAACTGTTTCATTAACACAGTAAGATATTTATGGTCAGTTCTATCTAATCCTTTATCATCTATATCAAGTTTTGATAAGGCATGACGTGTAATATCAAGTGTAATAGTTCCATCTCCTAAAACAAGAGCGAAATCTCTTACACGTCTAAAAAGTCTATTTACAATACGTGGAGTACCACGAGATCTAAGTGCAAGTTCACGTGCAGCATCTTCCTCTATTGTTGTTTCATATACCTTTGCAGTACGCTTAGCTATATCCATAAGTTCATCAATAGAATAATAATCAAGTCTTAAAACAACTCCAAAACGATCTCTTAATGGTGAAGATAGATCACCATAACGAGTAGTAGCTCCTACAAGTGTAAATGGAGATAAGTCAACTCTTATAGATCTTGCGTTGTTTTCACTACCTACCATAATATCTAGGGTAAAATCTTCCATTGCACTATATAATACTTCCTCAATAAAGCGAGGCATTCTATGAATCTCATCAATAAATAATACGTCCCCTGGTTCTAGTTGAGTTAATACTGCCGCAAGGTCACCAGTTTTTTCAATTGAAGGACCTGCAATAATTTTAATATTACCACCCATTTCATTAGCGATAATTTTAGCAAGTGTTGTTTTTCCAAGTCCTGGAGGTCCATATAAAAGTGTATGGTCTAAAACTTCATTTCGTGCAAGTGCTGCCTTAATATATACCTCAAGCATTTCCTTAGCGTCATGCTGACCTATATAATCCTTTAGCCTGTCAGGACGTAAGCTTTTATATTCATCTTCATTTGTATATTCATTTGGATCTAAAATTTTATCATCCATCATAAAAAGCTCCTCCTTACTTATTTAATAGCTTAAGAGCATCCTTAATAATATCTGCAACTTCCTTAGAAGAATCAAGATGTCCAAGAGACTTTTGGATATCTTTCTTTGAATATCCTAGAGATAATAAAGCTTCTTCCACATCATTCATCTTTTGTGAGCCATTAGATACAACACTAACATCCTCAAATGAAATCTTACCTTTAAGATCTAATATAATTTGTTGTGCCGCTTTTGGACCAATACCTGGGAATTTTCTTAAATATTGATCGTCTCTTGCCTCAATTGCCTCCGCAATCTTATCTACATTACCAGAGGCAAGAATAGATAATGCACTCTTAGGACCAATTCCTGAAACAGAAATAAGTTTAATAAATAAAACTTTTTCAGCCTCTTCCTTAAATCCATACAAATCATTAATTTGTTCTCTAATGTATTGATAAGTATATACTTTAAGTTTCTCACCTATTTTAAAATTATATGGATTAGAAACTATAAGGATATATCCAATCCCATTATTTTCAATAACAATATATTTAGGAGTTATTTTTGTAATTTCACCAATGATATATTCGTACATTAAAATCACCAAACCTATTATACCATAAAGGGTGTTATTTTTCTCTATAAAATTTGAACTATTTTCTTCTATTTATTGTTTTTAGAAAATGATATTATAAGGTTAATATTGAACAAAGTAATTTCATTAATATTTTATAAAAAATCAAATTTTTAAAAAAATTTTTGCCATAAATTTAATAAATAAATAATTGAGTAATTCAAATTTAATAATTTGACTAGTTATATAATAAATTATATAATATAATTAGTAATTATGTGGAAAAGGAGGCATTAAAATGGCTGATTTTAAAGAAGCAGTTATTAGTAATCTATCATCATTTTATAATGATATAAGCGATGATAAATTAAATAAAAATAACTTCTTGAAAGAATACATTGATTCTTATCAAGACTTTTTGCGTGATGTCTCTTCCTACCTAAATACATATAGTGATGTATCTAATGACATTACAAATTCGAACTCAATAATTAATGAATCATTTAAAAATCAAAAAGAAAAATTTGATTCAAACTTAAAAAAAGATATCGCGTATATAACTAATCAATCACTTTTAAAAGTATTAAATCAGCAAAATGATATAAAGGAAGAAATTTCTAATAATGAATCTGTTATTAAGAAAAATCAAGATGAAAAGTTATTAATAACTTCTTCTACAAACCCTGTAATATCATCTCATTTTAGAAAAAGAAACGCAGAAATTGAATTATACACATTAAACATTAAAAAGATTAATGCCAAATATAATGAACTTGTTAACAAAATAACTGATAAAAGAGAGCAAGATTCACTTCAAATAACTAAAGATAATAATATATATATGAATTCTTATGAAGTTGCTTCTAACAATGTTATTAGATCCTTTGAAAACCAAATAAAAGAATATAAAGCAAATATTGATTCAATTGAGGCTGAAATCAACGTTCTTAAGAACAAATATAGTAATGATTGTTTAGACCTTGAAAAAAGTTTTAATAAATCAATTATGAAAATCCAATCCGAAACTAAGGAAAAAATTGAAATTCTTGCGAAAAATTATAATATTAATAAAGATTTTTTGAACAATAAACGTGAGGATCAAAGGAATAAGAATCAAGATGAAAGATCACTAGTATTTAAGGATTTCGTACAACAAATTCATATACTTAATGATAAAATTGATGAATTTGATACTAATCAAAAAAATCATTTATATGATCAAACACTTATTTTCAATTTAAAAATTTTTGATTTTGAACAACAAATTAGGCGTATTAAAGAAGAAAATTATAAGCTTGATTCTAAAATAGATAAACATAAGATTAAGGAAAATTCAAAACAAATACCACATCTACTTAAGCTCATGAAAATAGAAAATATTGCCTTAAAAGCTAAAACTGATGTTATAAAGAAATTCTACAAATTAAGACCACTTGATTATTCAAATCGTAAATTAATATATGAAGATATTAAAAACCATCAAATTGAAAAATTAAACTATGTAACAGACATTGAAGATAATGCACACCATAATAAGCTTGCGATTCTTCAACTTGAATATGATTATGAAGTTGATAATTTAAATAGAGTTACTGAATCACACATTCATGAATTAAGATATAAATTTGATCTTGAACTTATAAAAATAAGCGAAGAATTCAAAATAAATCTTACAAAGCTTTATGTTAAAAAACAAGCTTTCATTAATGATGTAAACCTTGCGGAAAACGAAATGGAGCTTGCTAAAAAGCTTAATGTGCAAGTTAATGATAATGCTTCAAAAGCTCTTGATAATAATTTATCTAGGGTTTCTACACTTGCACTTCTTGAAATAGAAAAAAATGATATTTTAAGAAACTATAATGTTCAAAAATTAGAAAACCAAATCGCAATAGAAAAAGCGTTATATGACTATAATGAAAAGAATGAATTCTTACATAGAGATAAGAAAAATTCACTTGTTGATTTAAATACTATACATTCTAATTTCACACTAGAACATAATAAGATTATTTCAGCATTAAATATTGAACTTGAAACATTAACTGAAGATTACCAAAAACAGCTTAAAACTCAGAAGCATGCTGAATTATCTACTACTGCTACTGCAAATCATATATATTCTTTATTTATTAACCGTAAAAAAATGTTAATAAATTTATTTACCGCAACAAAAAATATATTAACTTTGTTTATTAGAGGAATTAATTCATTTGTTAAAAAGGAAATATTTGCAAATAAAATTAATGATAAAGAATTCTTAAAAAATACAATTTCATCAATTATTACAAAAGCTAATCAAGTATGTACTAATATTATTGATGTTGCGCGTGAAAATGTATTACGCATATTAAATGATCAAATAGCCTTTGAAACTGGTGCTAAATATCAAACCAGATTTAATTCATTAAAAACTGAATATGATACTAAGATAAACCTTCTAGAAGCTCAAAATATTGACCTTAACGCAACACTTGAAAATTATAATGAAACAAATAGAATGTTTTATCAGAACTTAGGAAATGTTCAAACTAAGATTTCTTCTTTTTCACATCAATTAAAACGTAACGAAATAAATAAAGCGTTGTATAGAAAAGAAACTATTGGTCTTAAAAATGAAGTCAGACGTATTCAAACCCTTATTAATAAAAATGAATCAAAAATTGAAAAAATTTCTAAAAAAGTTTCACTTGTTCCTACAAGAATCCAATTATTAAAGGATGAATATGAAAATAGACGAACTAAAATCGTAAACGAACAAAAAGATGAATTTTCAATTTTATTTGATGGAATAAAAGATTTTGAAGCTTTCTTTAATCAAACTAACAAGATGCTTAATGAAACATCAAACCTACTTCACGCTGATACATATTATAAATTTATTGTACAGATTAATAAGATTTCTAACTATTATATAACTCATTCACAAAAAATGATTGATTTATATTTAAAAATTGTTTCAAATATAGAGAGTGATATAACAAAACGTTATGATAAGCTTATAAGAAAGAATCAGCAATCTTATAATAATCAAACATCAATTGTTAAAAAAGCATATCAAAGAAATGCTTTAAATGTTAATTTAAGAATTGATAATGAAAATAATAAATACGCTGATATTCTTAAGAATCATAATAATAGGGTTTTAGAAACTTCTATGGATTTTGATTATCAAATTAAAGAAAACGAAGATAATTTCAAAGAAACAAAAGATAATATTTACCAAAAAGAAAGAAAAGAACATGATGAATATAACACAAAATCATCTTCTACAAGAGATAATATCTTAGGTAATATTAATCTTCATTCAAAATATAATAAAGAACTAAATTTAATGAACTCTAAAGATAACAACACTCTTGTTTCAAAATATATTGGTTTTAAAGATAAAATAGTTGAGCGTAATAATAGTAGACTTGATTCATTTAATTTATCTATAAAAAATATACCTTATGAATCAAAACTTGAAACACAAGATTATAATCAAAAGGAATTTTTATATCAACAACAATTTAATATAAATCAAAAGAATTATTTACTGAAATTGAATGAAACTCGTAATGGTATTGAAAGTGAAACAAGAAAATACGCAGCAAATCTTCAAAACAAGATTGGTAATATAAACACAATTATTTCAAAAGAAAGAAAGGCCATAGCTCAAAAAAGCTAGGCCTTTTTTTTAAGAATAATTCAATTTGTTTTTTTATAAGTTAATCCAGCAAGCCATACGAATTCCCTCAGAAACATAATTAGCGTAATTACCATAAGTACTGATGCCATCATAATACACAAGACCTGTATTTTCTTTATATTCCAAATTATTATTTTCATCAGCATAATCTATAGGTGATCGAAGCCAATATGTAGATTTATCATTACCAGGATAAACATACAATCCTTGACACTTTGCGTAATCACTACCGCTTGTGCTTCTTTCATTATCAGAAGAATAATAAGTTGTAACTTCACTATATGATAATAAGAATATTTTATCACTTGTATTACCGCAAACATATCTGTTACTAATATTTGCTGTAGATGAGGCACTATTATCTACTTCTGTTACCTCAATTATTTGTTTTTCTAAAGTAGTAAATGCAGTTTCATAGAAAGTTGTATTAAGCCATGAACGTATATGTGAATACATATAGTTATTTGCGCAAACAGTCTCTGTAATACTATTACCCTCATAATCTGTAGCGCCACTTCTATCTGATGTAGTATAATTAATATCTTGTGAATCTAAGATTAAATCACTTAATATTAAAGCTTTATTATTCTCTGTC
>CAZJAM010000024.1:0-19580 GCA_964544095.1 uncultured Anaeroplasmataceae bacterium
AAGATGATTTTAGTGAATATTTGAAAAATCTTTTTGATGAAGATAAAGCCATTGTAACTGATATAGAGGGTACTACAAGAGATTTAGTTGAGGGTAAGTTATCTCTTGGTAATGTAACACTAGATTTGATTGATACTGCAGGTATAAGAGATCATTCAACAGATCTTGTTGAACAAATTGGTATTGAAAAATCTAAGAAACTAATAGATGAAGCAGAACTTATTTTATTAGTCTTAGATTCATCACAAGAACTTACTGATACTGATAAATTATTATTAGATCTTACAAAGGATAAAAGAAGAATAATAATAGCTAATAAAGCTGATAAAGATAATAAAATTAATATTAAGGATGCCTTATATATTTCTGCAAAAACACATGATGGATTATTTAATTTAGAAGAGAAAATAATTAATATTTGTAAATTTAATGAATTTAATGTCTTAGACCAAAATTATACATCAAATATACGTCATATTGATTTATTAAAAAAAGCTTATAAATCATTAAATAGTGCATTAGATTCATGTACTAATTTAATGGATGTAGATATTGTAGAAATAGATATGAAGGATGCATGGAATACTCTTGGAGAGATTACAGGAGATAATGATCCAAGCGAATTATTGGACAAAATGTTTAAAAAGTTTTGTCTAGGAAAGTAAATAACTATAAAAAAGTATAGTTTTGTGCGACTTTTTCCTTTAAATATATAGTTTTTCAAATATAATATAATTTGTATTGGGTATCAAATAAACTTTTCTCTCCCACAACTTAAAAAAATTTTTTTCTAGATACTCATACGTATGCACATTTTTTTGATTTTTTCGTGCATTTATTGATTAAGCTAACTTGAAGCAATTATATAATAATATGGATTTCTTCCCTCAATCATTTTCCATTTATTATAGCTTTGAAAGTTAGTTTTTTTTCTTTTTTGTGCGACTTTTTCTAGAATTTGACTATATATTAAACTAAAATAGATATGTAATTTATATAAGAGGAGACATGATATTATGATTTTTAGTGCAATAGATGATCTATTATTTACTTGCAATGCGGTTTTACCAATTATATTATTAATTCTTTTGGGATATTTCTTAAAAAGAATACACTTACTTCCAGATGGTTTTTGGAAGATGGCAAATAAGCTATGCTTTAGAGTAGCATTACCTGTAATGCTGTTCTATAACATTTATAATGTTAAATCTATTAAGGATATCGCAAACCAATGGCAAATAGTTTTATATAGTGTAATAATTATTTTGGTTGCGTTTATTGTAGGACTTATATGCGTAATTTTATTTAGTAAAGATCCTAAACAAAAAGGTGTTATATTACAATGCGTATTTAGATCTAATTTCGCAATAATTGGAGTATCTCTTGCTGAGTCTTTAGCAAATGGTTCAAATGAACCAGTAGCTCTTGCGGCAGTTATTAGCGCAATATCAATTCCATTGTATAATGTTTTGGCGATAGTATCATTATCAATATTTATTAAAAATGAAGATGGTACATCTGTTTCACCTAAAGAAATAATTATAAAGATTTGTAAGAATCCACTAATTATAGGAGTATTTACAGGAATTATATTCCTTGCGTTTAGACAAGCAATTCCTCATCATACAGAAATTACTTACGCTCTTGCAGATTCAACTAACCCATTAAGTGAAGTAAAGGAGATAGAAACTACAGTGTATGCGTTTAGTATAAAAGATGACCTACCATTTATTTATACAACACTTACATGGATAAAAAATATAGCATCTCCACTTGCCCTAATAGCTTTAGGAGGAGATTTTGTATTCAGCGCAATCGGAAGATTAAAGTGGCAAATTATTGCAGGAGTAGTATCTCGTACCATTCTTGTACCAATCTTAGGACTAGTTCCACTATACTTTATAAACAAGCAAACTGGCTGGTTTGGGGATAATGCCTTTATCTATCCGGCATTAATAGCCCTTTTTGGTACCCCCGTTGCCGTATCAAGTGCACCAATGGCAGCTGAAATGGGAAATGATGATGAACTTGCAGGACAACTTGTTGTATGGACCTCTATAATTTCAGCATTCACACTATTTATAATTGTGTTAATAGCAAGAATGGCTGGTATATTTTAAAGAATAACACCTTATAAAGTATGGTAGCATACTTTATGGGGTGTTTTTTATTTTGGTAATTGTTTGAAAAAACCTCTTTTTACTATATAATTAAGTTAAATAAATAAGTTGTAGGGAGGAATTATGGAAGTAATTTTAGAATTAATATGTGAAATATTTGGAGAATTAATAATTGCGGCTCTATCACGTGTATTTGATAATATTTCATATAGTAAAAACAGTAAAAAGAAATTAAAGGTAGTTTTTTCAATTTTATATTTTGCGCTAGCGATTGGTATATTAATATATGCAGCAGTAGTACAAACTAAAGTATTGTTATTAGCAACTATAATTTTTATTATAGTTAGCGTAATTGTGCATTTGGCTAAATTTATTAATAATAACTATATACATAAGCGTTTTATAAATACAATGTTATATGCACTAAAGGATATCGCAAGATATGCTTATTATTTCACTATATTTATACTTGCAGACACTCTAGGTGGTAAAACTACTACTATTATGTATTTTATTTGCACATTTGCCCTATTTATTAATTTCATGATAGATATGTATAAATTAACTATATTAATAGAAAATAAAAATGGTATTAGAAAGAAAGAAAAGAATACTTTAAATAACGATTTAGAGAAAGATGAAAAAGAAGAATTAGAGATAGCTGAAGATGATAAAACATCTTATATTATTTATGAACAAACTTCTCGTGATAACTTATTCGCATCCCTTTCTATAGGATTGTGGCTTTTTATTGTATTTATCATAATTTTTTCAATATTAACAATTGTTTTTGCCATTGGTGGTATTTATATAGAAGGCTATAATAAAACAAAGAGTATTTTAATATTTGTGTTAGCAGGATTTACATTTTCATTTATTTGGGGATTTGTAGCGTTCGTTTCATCAATTGCCTATTTAAAACAACGCCATGAAAGTGTTAGTTATGAAAATGGATATATTGTACATAAAAAGGTTTTTGTACTCGATGTTACGTATATAGAAAAAATAAAGAAAAGTGATTGCGTTGCGTTAAAAGGTAATGGAATTTATAACTTAGTAGGAAGATCATGTCTTGTTATTAAAGGTAAAAATCCTATTATTGATTATCCATTATCACAATGCACTAAAAAGAAATATAAAGAGACTGTATTAAGTGGAATTTCTAAACAGAAGAAACAAGAAATAATTGAAAAGCTAAATATAGATTTAATGTAATATTTTTGAATTATTCCATCTATTATAGTATAATATTTGGGAAGGGGTTGTTTTAATGTTAAAAAAAATACATCCTTATGCAAAAATAATAATTACATATATATCAGTCATTTTAATAGGTACAATTTGTTTTGCGTTACCAATAGCTTCTACAAGTGGTGAATCTATTGGTTTTGTTGATGCCCTTTTTACAGCTACATCATGTACATGCGTTACAGGTCTTAATGTTATAGTACCCGCAACAGGTTTTACTATGTTTGGTAAGGCTGTAATAATTGTCCTTATGGAAATAGGTGGATTATCATTTATTACGGTTACAGTTTTTTTCTTTACAATAATTGGAGCCAAGATTGGCCTTTCTAATAGATTTTTACTTCGTGAACAATTAAATCAATCATCTACAGAAGGATTAATAAGCTTAGTTAAAAGAATTGTATTAATATCATTTGTTATTCAATTTATATTTTCATTTGTTAATTGGTATCCAATGTATTTATATTTAAGAGCGCTTATTGATTCAAAAGATTTACAATCTATTGGAATAGATGGTAATCTTAGTGAGTTAGAACAATATCTATATTCATATTTTCTTTCTATATTTCATAGCGTATCTTCATTTAATAATGCAGGAATTGATATTTTAGGTGATAGATCTCTTGAAATGTTTAGTACAGGATCAACAGTTATTCCTTCGTGGGCAATAATTACATTAAATATGACAACAATATTTATGATAATACTTGGAAGTATAGGATTTGTTGTATATAGTGATGTTTGGAAGAATAAATTTAAGTGGAAGAAATTTAATCTTCACACAAAAATCGTTTTATCAACAACAGCTTTACTTATTGCCTTTGGTACAATATTTATTTGGGTAAGTGCTAATTTTATTAAAAGCACAACTATATTTGATAGTAATGGCAATTATATAGTAGCGCCACATATGCATATAATGGAGGCCGCATTTACTAACATTACATGTCGTTCAGCAGGATTTTATACATATAGTATGGAATATTTAAGTGCATTGCCTGTAACATATTGTATATGTATTATTCTTATGATAATTGGAGCTTCTCCATGTTCAACAGGAGGAGGAGTTAAGACTACAACATTTGCGGTTATAGCTATTGCGATTTATTATTTCGCAAGAGGTAAAGAAGCAAAAGCATTTAAGAGAAGAATATCTAAAGAACAGATATCTAAAGCTTTTGTATTAATGCTTATGGCAATAATAATTATAGTAGTTGGAACTGCTGTAGTGCTTACTATTCAACCAAATTTAGGATTAGATAAAGTATTATTTGAAGTCGTGTCAGCATTTTCAACTGCAGGACTTACAATGGGTATTACTACTTCACTTAATGTAGCTAATAAAATAATAATCGCTACAATAATGTTTTTTGGACGTTTAGGACCATTAACTATTATTGGAGTATTAAATAAGAATTGGATGGCTAATACTAAGGAAGAAATTCAATATGCAAAGGAGAATGTAATAATAGGATGAAAAAGCATAATAAGAATTTTTTAGTTATAGGAATTGGAAGATTTGGATCTAAAGTCGCAACAACATTGGCTGATTTAGGAAATGATGTACTTGCAATTGATGTTAATGAGGAAGCAATTTCACAAATCGCAAGATATGTGCCTAACGCAGTGATTGCTGACGCAACAAAAAAGGATGTTTTAAAAGAATTAATTGGAAAAAATGGAGTAGATTGTGCAGTAGTTGCGATAGGTAATAATCTAACGGCATCTATTCTTTCAATAGTGAATTTAAAAAGCCTAGGTGTTGAAAATATTACAGTTCGTGCCGATGAAACAGAACATGTAGAACTATTTGAAACAGTAGGTGCTACAGATGTAATTATTCCAGAAGAAGCTAGTGCGGCATCACTTGCAAACCAAATTACTTCAAACGCTATTGTAGATTACTATAATATTGAAGGTGATTATGGAATGTATAAGCTTGAAATTGGAGAAAAGTTTAAGCCTAAATCACTTATTGATTCAAATATTCGTAATGCGTATGAAATGAATATTATTGGTATTATTCCTAATGGTGGAGATTTCTTTATGCCAAAAGGAACAGATCTACTTAGACCAGGAGATACAGTAGTTGTAGTTGGTTCTAAGGATAAGATTGATAAATTTGCCTCTTATATTTCAGCATTTAATGATAAGTAGAAACAAAGTCACTCAAGCGAGTGACTTTTATTTAAGTTCATATTTAATTTTATATTTACCCTTCTTTACATCTATGGACGCAATACTTCCAACAATAACTGGTATTTGTGGTTTTACATGCCCAATGTCTAAATCAAATACTATAGAGATATTTAAATCCCCTAAGGCATCTATTATTAAATCTTTATATGATTTATTAAACATATTTTCTTTGTGTATAGGCCTTCCAAATAAAAATGCATTTGCTTTGTTAAACCACCCAGCCATTTTCATTTGAATAAGTCTTCTATATACCTCAAGAGGTGTCATATCACATGATTCAAAAAACCATAATATATTATCATATTTATTATTAAATTCTTTAATATTATCATATGGTGTACCAATAAGTGTTGATATTACATCTATACATCCACCAATAATTCTACCATTAACGGATATATTATTATTTGGGTATGCTGTAATAATAGAATCCTCAGTTAAGTTTAAATTAACGTAAGGATTATCTATAGATTTGAGTGATTCAATTTCATATTTAGGGTATCCACTAAATTTTTTCTTTTTACCCATAATTAAATCTAGTTGATCATATTGATAATCTATTAATTTTTCTGAACCAAACTCAGGAGTACAGCCTCCATATATAGAAGCTATATCACATATTGTTGGAAGAAGAAATGTAAGGATAGTGTTATCACTATATCCCATAAAGAATTTAGGTGGTAATGATTTTATTAAATTAAAATTAATATATGGCAATATTGATATCATAATCTCTCCACCACCAACAGATTGGATTAAATCTGCGGTTTTATAAGCTTTAATAAAATCACCTGCAACATTATTAGGAGTTGAGGTAAGTAATCCCTCGTTTCTTATGTATGGGCCTTCTATAACATTAAGTCTCAAATCCTTATAATGGGAAATTGCCATATCAAGTCTTTCTTTATATGGAGATGTTTGGCATCCAAATGAAGGAGATGTTAAATATATAGTTTTATTTTTATCTAAAAATGGTCCGTATTTCATAAAAATCACCTGCCTAAATTATATCATAATTTATTATGATTATGATATAATAGTTTAGTGAGGTGAAGTCTATATGGGTTTTTTAGAGGATTTGACTTTTGAAACTAAAAAAAGAAGAAAAAAATATCCTAAAAAATATGAAGGATTTAAAAGATATAAATATTTTGAGATTAGACCTTTAACTGAAATTAAACAAATATTAGAATTTCAGTTCGCAAATGTATTATATGATACTTCTGTTTGTCTTGTGATGGCAAAAAAATATAAGGATAAAATATATAAGTACACTGTAATTTATGACCTAGATAAGTATAAGGCATTACATTTAACAAATGAAATGCTTGTATCTCTTAATTTAGGTAAAGATTTTGAACATGAATTTAAACTTGAGGAGCTTGGAAAAAAGCCTATGATTGATGTAATAATTTGTGGTAATATGGAAGCTTCAAGCGTTAAATATTCTATTATTAATACAAAATATGAAGGTGATATATATAGTGTAGGTTTATGTTATGATGTAGATTTTCACATTTTAAATCAGTTTATGCAAACAAAGGAATTAACTGATATGTATAACTGGTTTAAGTGGGCAATGTATCATGATATTGGGGCAAAGGATGTGGATGATGTATAATGTTTAATTTTTTTAAGAAAATAAAAGCACGTTATTTATTCATAATGTTTTTTGTAATGCTTGTTGTTGATATTTTGTTGTGTCTATTAACAATGAAGCTTAATAATAAAACCTTATCAATGATTATACTTGTAGTAGCATTTTTAATAACAGGTTCTATTTTATCTAACGCAATGTATAAAGTGTTTATAGATAAGGGTGCTAGGACCAATGAAGTTGTTCATAAGTTTAAGGGAGAAGAATTTATGAAGGAAAACTTAAAAGATTTTACTACAAATGTAAGACCATTTGGAGTTGTATATTCAAAGGTTATAGATAAGTGTGCATATAAGGTTACATATGTTACGGATTATTCAAAATATACCACTGAAGATGATAATAATAATTATAAGAAAACTCCTGGTGTTGATGAAGCTAAATGGATGATAGGTTTTGAAATATTTAGTAAAATGAATGATGATTTAAAGAGAAAATTACCATTATATTCTATGAGTGGAGAAAAGTTATACTATCTAGGTATGTATATTGAAAATGATAATATAATAGAAGCAGATCACATTGAACCTTATACATACCTTAAGGAAAAATATGAGAAATTATTAGATATTTTAGGTATTTATGATGAGAATGTGGAAGAAGATATTAATAAGTAGTTTAATTTCTATATTTATACCACTTTTGTTGGTATCCTTGTTAACTACCTTAAGAGAATTTAGTAATAGAGTAGGATTTATATATTTAGGTCTTGTAATGCTATCTATAATATTCTTTTTAATTTTATTTATGTTGGATTTAAAGAAATATAATATATTACTTCCTATTATAATAATATTAAATATTTTCTATATATTATTATCTCTTTTAGTGTTAAAAAAGCCATATTGGCCTTTAATAGGATTGCTTGTGAATGCATCTGCACTAGCGTCACATTACACTAAGTGGTGTTACGCACTTATGCCGCTTACATCATACCCTATAGTTTTTAATTTATTTGGAATAAATAGGGATACTATAGAAGTATATATAGGAATAGTATTATTAACATTTGCGTTAAGTATATGGTTGAAATACCATAAAACAAAAATATATTTATATGATAATTATGGAGATTAGCTATGGCAAAGAAAAAGTCTAAAAAGAAATCAAAAAAACTTCCTAAGGTACTAATATTTATTTTATTTGTAGTAATACTTATAGTAGTGGGTGTGTTTGCGTTCTTTTATTATGAAGCAGATAAAAAACTTGAAGAAGTAGAAGTGGATTATAAATCTATTGGCGTTGAAGATGGAACAATTTCATTTACGACTAAGGTAAATGGAGATATTGATGAATATGAAATATACGCTATGAAGGATGGAATAAAATATATTATTGTTGAATCTTCTAAAAAGTTTAATGAGAGTATTTTATATAGTAAAAAACTTGATGCAGGAGAATATACAATATATGTTGAATTCTTTACTCCTATAGTTGGAGGATATAATGTATATAAAACTATAAAACTTAGTACAATTACTATAAAAAGAGATATAACAGAAGCTGCGAATGGAGTTAAATATGAGGATTTTCAAATTCAATTTCTTGAACTTGGAAATACATCAGCAGGAGATTCTATTTATATTAAAGCCGGAGATACTGATATATTAATTGATGCTGGTTCAGAAAAAGGTTCAGCTACAACCCTTGAAACTCAAATAGATGAATACTGTACTGATAAAAGGTTAGAATATGTTATCGCAACGCATGGTGATCAAGACCATATAGCCGCAATGGTTGGTAGTAAAACAAATGGCGCATATAATGGTATTTTATATTATTATGATGTTGATAATATTATATATAACGAACAGACATCAAAGACATCAAATATTTATAGCGAATTTATTACAGCGGCTGATAATGCAGTATCAAATGGAGCCAAAAGAACTTATGCGCATGAATTCTTTAATAGTGATCAAACACCAAAGGATAGCGCAACTATTAAACTTAGTGATTATGTCAGCATGACAATTTTATGGAACAAATACTATTTTGAAAAAGGTTATACAACCGCATCTGTTCCAAGTGGATGGGAGAATAACTATTCTGTATGTACTCTCTTCACATATACAAGAAATGACGAGACTCATAATTTCTTACTTACAGGAGATTTAGAGTATGAAGGTGAAGAAGCACTTGTTAATCATTATGATGGTTCAACAGACGCTCTTACATTGCCATCTGTTGATTTGTTTAAGGGAGGACATCATGGATCTGCGACATCATCTAATGATTTTCTTCTAGAAAAGATTACTCCATCAATTGTATGTGTATGTTCATGTTGTGGTACTAATGAATATACAACTGATTATTCAACTCAATTTATAACACAAGCATTTATTAATAGGGTTGCGAAATATACTGATAGCGTATATTGTACATCTACTATAAATCCAGAAACTAAGGAAGTAGAGTCAATGAACGGAAAAATAACAGTATCTGCAGGATTAGATAAAAGTGGTAAGGTTCAAATAGGATTAGATGCGACAAACAATCTTACGAAATTAAAAGATACAACATGGTTTAATGAAACAATATATCTATTAGATTACACCATTGATTCTAAAACAGGTATTCCTAGTGGAAACAATTCAGCTAAAAAGGGTTCAAATGAATTCTATAATGATAAAACAGAAGGAGTTAAGGCAGTGCCAAGAAGAATTTGGCCAACATCTTAACAAAATGGAGGTGAGCGTATGGGAAGATTAAGTATACCAAAAAGTTATAAGCCAGAAATTGAAAACTGCCCTATATGTGGTGGAAAACTTAAATATAGATATGCGGTATCTAATAAAGTTATTCAATTTTCACATGGTGAGAAAAGAAGAATAAAGAATTTAGGATATAGTTGTACTAATCCCATGTGTCCTCACAAAGAACTTATTTATATATCACAAACTGCATCAAAATTATGTGTTAAGGGATATACTTATTCAGCTAAAATATTATTTGAGATTATGTGTTATAAACAAATACATAAATCAAGAGAAGAAATAGTAGACTTATTAAGTAAAGATAACATAGAAATATCAGATAGAAATGTAGATGTTATATTTAATAAGTTAGAACCATTACTTTTAATGGATTATAAAGACAATATCAAATCTAAATATGAATATATGATGAAAGAATATGGACAAATAGCTTTATCAATGGATTTTATAAGATTATCTGAAGATTATAGAGTTATTAGTGTTAAGTCATTTTTTGATTCTTCATATATTGGAATTCATATTATAAAAGGTGATGGAATAAATGATTATAATATCTTAGATGACTATCTTAATAAGGATTTAAAAATTTCATATATATTTACAGTAAGAAATATATTTAGAACATATGATGAAATTAAAAAGAGAGTTAATGAAAATACCAAAATTGTATCGTATATAAAAATATAATCAAACAATCGCCATTTTCAAATAAAATCCGCCATTTTTCGCTGGATTTTAAATATTATGCAAAAATATTTACAAAATATAGTTGAAAAGTATATAATATACGCATAACGGAGGCGGTATTATGGCAGAAAAGAATCAATTAGATGAATATGATAAGATGATTTTAACATACCTACAAGAGGATGCATCAATATCAAATATTGATTTATCAAAGAAAATAGGTTTAGCACCATCATCTTGCTTATTAAGAACTAAGAACTTAAAGGAATCAGGAATTATTAAGCAATTTACAACCATATTAGATGAGAAGAGACTTGGCTATGAGGTTACAGCTTATGCTAAGGTAGCTTTAACACCACTTAATAGAGAAACTTCTCACAAATTTATTGAGGAAGCTAATAATATTCCACAAATCGTTGAATGTTATACTATAACAGGAGACTGTGCTTATTTACTTAAGGTTTATGCAAAGGATTTAAAGTTTTATAGAGACTTTGTAATTGATAAACTTATGGCAATATCTGGTGTTTCACATGTTGAAACAATGATGGTTGTTGGAGTGGAAAAGCAAACAACTGCAATTCCATTAGATTAATAATAGAGGCGTAAGCCTCTTTTAAACTATATAATTAAATTTTTAATATAAGTAAGCGCTTAACAATGAAATATTTCATTGCATAAAGCCTTAAAGTTTTATATAATATTCTTTATAAGGAGTGAATTATAATATGAACGCTATTATATCTGTTGTTGGAAAAGATACAGTAGGAATTCTTGCCGCTGTTTCTATGAAGTGTGCTGAGCACAAGGCAAATATTACTGATGTTAAACAAACTATTATTGATAATTATTTTGCTATGTTTATGATTGTAGATATTGATTCATTAAATATTGAATTTAATGATTTCGTTGACGAGATGACAGGTCTTGGAAAGGATAAAAATCTAGAAATTCATTGTATGCATGAGAACATTTTCAATTTAATGCACAATATTTAAGATAAGGAGTATCAATAATGTACACTAATAATGAAATTATGGAAACCATCAAGATGATTCAAGAGGAAAACCTAGATGTAAGAACTATTACTATGGGAATCTCTTTAATCGATTGTATGGATACCGATATTGATAAATCTTGTGAGAAGGTTTATAACAAAATTTATAGATGCGCTAAGGATTTAGTTAAGACTGGAGAATCTATTTCAAAGAAATTTGGAATTCCTATTGTTAATAAAAGAATTTCTGTAACTCCAATTTCAATGCTTGTTGGAGTATCAGGAGGAGATCCTGTAAAGTATGCTAAAACTCTTGATAAGGTAGCTCATGATATTGGAGTTAACTTTGTTGGAGGATATAGTGCATTAGTACAAAAAGGTTTTGCACCTGGAGATAGGGAATTAATTGAATCTATTCCACGTGCACTTTCTGAAACTGAACTTGTATGTTCATCAGTTAATATTGGATCTACAAGAGCTGGTATTAACTTAGATGCAGTTAAGATTATGGGACAAAAGGTTAGAGAATGTGCAGAGCTTACTAAGGATAATCAATGCCTTGGAGCTGCAAAGCTTGTAGTATTCTGCAATGCTGTTGAGGATAACCCATTTATGGCAGGAGCTTTCCATGGTGTTGGAGAAGCTGATTGCGTAATTAATGTTGGAGTATCAGGACCTGGAGTTGTAAGAGCTGCGATTGCTAAGGCACCTAAGGATGCATCAATTGCTGAGATTGCAGATATAATTAAGAAGACTGCATTCAAGGTAACTCGTATGGGACAACTTGTAGGAGTTGAGGCATCTAAGATGTTAGGAGTACCATTTGGTATTGTTGACTTATCGCTAGCACCAACACCTGCTGTTGGAGACTCTGTTGCTCATATATTAGAGGAAATCGGACTTGACCAATGTGGAGCATGTGGAACTACTGCATGTCTTGCAATGTTAAACGATGCTGTAAAGAAAGGTGGAGTTATGGCTTCATCTAGAGTTGGAGGATTAAGTGGAGCGTTTATTCCTGTATCTGAAGATGCTGGAATGATTGCGGCTGCTGAATCTGGAGCATTAAAGATAGAAAAGTTAGAAGCTATGACAGCTGTATGTTCTGTAGGACTTGATATGATTATTATCCCAGGAGATACAAAAGCTGAAGTTATTTCAGGAATAATTGCTGATGAAGCTGCAATTGGTATGATTAACTCAAAGACTACTGCAGTACGTGTAATTCCTGCAATTGGAAAGAAAGAAGGAGAAGTTCTTGATTTTGGAGGACTTCTAGGATACGGACCAATTATGCCAGTATCTAAGGTTGGAAATTCAGTATTTATCAACCGTGGAGGACAAATCCCAGCTCCTCTTAATAGCTTAAAGAACTAATATGCTATTTACTGTAAAAATATTATTGTTAATTGCGTCAATATTCCTACTTATATCATCTATATTAGTATTATTCTTTAAAAAAGATTATTTGGTGATTAATTATAAGGAAGGACTAAAAGAGGGATTAATAAGTCATAATTATACTAAATGGATTGGCCTATTAACAATGTTATATAGTATTGCTTATATAGTAGTAATTTCACTTTCAATAGGTCTTAAGATGGAAACTGATGAATTTATAGTAGCATTTTTATTTGTTACAATGCTATTTATGCTTTCTATGGCAGCAACTATGCTTATAAGATCTATGAAAATAAAGAAAACTAATGATAAAGTCGATGATGAAGAATAGTAATATAAAAACTAATTTATAGAGAGCCTATCTTTGGTGGAAATAGGTATGCGGTTTTATATGAATCTACTTTTAAGACTTACGTTTGACCTAGCGTATAGGTAAGAGATGCAAAAAAAAGGTGGCACCACGATATAATCGTCCTTTGTTATATACAAGGGACTTTTTTATTAAAAAAAGGAGAAAGATAATATGTTAGATATTAAATTTGTAAGAGAAAATCCAGAAATTGTAAAGGAAAATATTAAAAAGAAGTTCCAAGACGAAAAACTTCCTCTTGTTGATGAAGTTATTGCCTTAGACAAGAAAATAAGAGAAATGTCAACAGAAGCAGATACACTTAGAGCCTCAAGAAATAGCTTATCTTCTGAAATTGGAAAGCTTATGAAAAATAAGGAAATTGAAAAAGCTAACGAAGTTAAGGCTACTGTTTCAAAAAATAATGAGCGTATTGCAGAACTTGATAAAGAGGTTGAACCATTAAAGGCTGAATTACTTAAGAAAATGATGGTTATTCCAAATATAATCGATAAGTCAGTACCTATTGGAGAAGATGATACTCATAATGTTGAAAATGAGCGTTTTGGAGAACCAAAAGTTCCAGCATATGAAATACCTCATCATGCAGATATAATTGCCGCATTAAACGGAATTGATAAGGATGCTGCAGGAAGAACTACAGGAAATGGATTCTATTATTTAATGGGAGATGTAGCTAGAATGCATAGTGCAATGCTAAGTTATGCTCGTGATTTCATGATTAATAAAGGATTTACATACTGTATTCCACCATTTATGATTCGTTCAGATGTTGTTAATGGAGTAATGTCTTTTACTGAAATGGAGAATATGATGTATAAGATTGAAGGAGAAGACTTATATCTTATAGGTACATCAGAACACTCAATGATTGGAAGATTTAAAGATCAAATAGTTAAAGAGTCAGAACTTCCTATTACACTTACATCTTATTCACCATGCTTCCGTAAAGAAGTAGGTGCTCATGGTATTGAGGAAAGAGGAGTATATAGAGTTCACCAATTTGAAAAACAAGAAATGATTGTTTTATGTAAGCCAGAAGATGCAATGGATTGGTACAATAAGATGTGGCAATTTACAGTTGAATTCTTCCGTTCACTAGATGTACCAGTACGTACTCTTGAATGTTGTTCAGGAGACCTAGCTGACCTTAAGGTTAAGTCATGTGATGTTGAAGCATGGTCACCAAGACAAAAGAAATACTTTGAAGTTGGATCTTGTTCAACATTAGGAGATGCACAAGCTCGTAGACTTAAGATAAGAACTAAAGGAGAAAATGGAACTTATCTTGTAAATACATTAAACAATACTGTTCTTGCATCACCTCGTGGACTTATCGCAGTTATTGAAAATAACTACAATGAAGATGGATCAATAAATGTTCCAAAGGCTCTTCAACCATATATGGGTGGAACAACAAAGATTGTTAAGAAGACTAAGTAATTTAAAGACCTTCGCTTGAAGGTCTTTTTAATACATAATTTCACATATTTTAAATATAATTTTAATATACTTGTTTTGTATACTATAAGTGTCTAAAGAAGAAAAGTATACTAATTTAGATGAAAGGAGCGTAGCGCTGGCTAAGACAAAAATATTATATTTTATACTTTAACTCTCTCTTAAAACGTTTTAGCTTAGCCAGTAAAAAATTAATTTTCATTTTCTTTTCCAAAAACAAGTAACTCTTTTTGCTACTTGTTTTTTCCTTTATATATAAAAAAGACTTCTTTTGGAAGTCTTAATTATTCATGTTTAATTTGAGACCATAGAACAACCGCTACTTGGAACGGAATTCCTAAAAGGAATATTGTCCAGAAGTTTTCATTCTTATAAATAAATGTAAGAAATATGGATCCTAAAAATGTCCAATTAAATACTGATAAAATAGGAAGATTAAGAACTCTTCTTCCCCATTTGATATTAAAGTAGAATAACATTACACAGGTTATTGGTAATCCCCAAATAAAGATAGGCCAAAAATCAATATCTTTATTCTTAAAGTAAATGAATATAATCATTACTAAGAACCATATAAGAGAACAAAATAGAAGAGTAATCATTATTTTATTTCTACGTTCATACTTAGGCATTATATATTCTTTCTTTTCATCATAAGTACCCTCATGTGTAAGATAATCTAGAGTAACACCATACAAATTAGATATTTGATATAAAACCTCTATATCGGGTAGTGATTCTCCTTTCTCCCACTTAGAGATGGCTTTATCAGAGTATCCTAAGATGCTTCCTAGGTCTTGTTGAGTGTACTTTTTTCTTTTTCTTAAGTCGATAAGGTTATCGGCAATTATTTTCTTTAAATCACTCATACCAGTATTATAACATAGAATTATGCAAAAATAAAGGCTTGGTTAAGCTATATTCTACTGCCAGTAGAATTCTAAAAAGATAGTAGAAAAATAGTAGAATACGAAGTAGCCTTAAACTATATTTACAATATAGACCATTTTTCATAGAATATATGCGGAGTTGAAAAAAATGCCACAGAAGATTATATATTATAAGGATGAGCTAAATGATGAATTTAGTGGAGATAATATTAAACCTAAGGTAATAGATGGAAAATGGAAATATGTGCATAAAAGCTTATGGAAAAAGTTCACGCATGTGTTCTGGCTTCGTATAGTAATAGCTCCAATATTTTTTATGTATTCAAAGATTAAGCATCATCATAAAATTGTAGGTCGAGAAAAACTTAAACCTTACAAGAAAGAAGCAATTTTTATGTATGCGAATCATACAAATAATTTTTGCGATACATTTATTCCAGCTTTCGTTAATGGATACAAAGATGTATACATTATTTGTAATCCACAAAATGTTTCTGTTCCAGTGCTTGGGCCAATATGTCCTTCACTTGGTGCACTACCATTACCTGGAGATTTAGAGGCAACAAAGAATTTTAAAAAGGCAATTGATTATTATGTATCTAAGAAAAAGTGCATAATGATATACCCTGAAGCTCATATTTGGCCTTACTACACAAAGATAAGACCTTTCAAAGATGTATCTTTTAGATATCCACTTGAATATGATACTAAAACATTCTGTTTTACAAATGTTTATGTAAAAAGAAAATTTAGTAAAACTCCAAAGATTATTACTTATGTAGATGGTCCATTTACTATTAATAAGGATCTTCCTAAAAAGGAGGCAAGATTGGATTTAAGAAACAGAGTATATGAAGCAATGGTTGAGCGTAGTAAGCTTAACACATATGAATATATAAAATATGTGAAACAAGAGGATGTAAAAAATGATTAATATACTTTTATGCGGTAATCAATTTGATGGAATGCTTACAGGCATGTTATCAATATTTATGAGAACCAAAACAAAAGAGGCCTTTCATTTTTATATCTATACAATGGATGTATCAGATATAAAACCTAATTATGTGGCTATATCAGATGAAATGGCAAGCTATTTAGATTTAGTAGCTAAATCATATAATAATGAAAATATCGTTGAAAAAATCGACGTTTTAGATATATATAATAAGGAATTTAGAAATTCTCCAAATGAATCAGCATATTGCAGTCCATTTACTTTAATTAGATTGTTTGCAGATCTAGTTCCAAACATGCCTGATAAAATATTATATCTTGATACAGATATATTATTTAATAGAGACATCACATTAATATGGAATATAGATGTTACAGGTTATGAATATGCAGCTGCAAGAGATCACTATGGTAAATTTTTAATAAATCCTAATTATATTAATGCAGGTGTTCTTTTATTTAACTTAGCTGAAATGAAAAGAACAGGTATTCTAGAAAAAGCAAGACAACTTATAAGAACGAAAAGACTTGTATTTGCTGATCAGTCAGCAATTATTAGAAGCACTACTAAAAGAAAGGTGCTTCCACAAAAATTTAATGAACAAAAATTTTTACATAAGAAATCAACTATAATAAGACATTTCTCAAAAAGATTATTTTATTTTCCATATCCTAAAACTAAAAATATTAAGCAATGGGATGTAGAAAAAATGCATAAAGTATATCATTATTATGTGTTTGATGATATCTTAGAGGAATATATTTATTTAAAGAAAAAATTTGAAAAAGAGGTACTTAAAAATGGAAAATAAAAAAATAGTCCCAGTATTCTTTGCGTGTGATGATAATTTTGTAAAGTTTACAATGGTTACAATTAGATCAATGCTTGAAAATGCATCTAAAGATTATCATTATAACATTTATATTCTTAATACAAATATTATGGAAAGAATGCAAAAAGAAGCATTTGATATAGTCAATGAATACAATAACGCAACTCTTGAGTTCGTTAATGTAACATCATATTTAGATTCAATCGCAGATAGACTTCCTATTCGTGATTATTATTCAAAGACTACATATTTTAGATTATTCATAGCTGAAATGTTCCCTCAATTTGATAAAGCTATCTATCTTGATTCAGATATGGTAGTTGTTGGAGATATTTCAAAGCTTTATCAAAATGAGCTAGGAAACAATTTAGTTGGTGCATCTCATGAACAAGCTATGATGCAAACAGATGTATTTGGTACATATGTAGAACGTAATATTGGTATTTCAAGAAATAATTTCTTTAATGCAGGTATGCTTCTGATTAATACTAAATTATGGAGAGATGAAGCTGTATTAGATCAATTTATTGACCTTCTTGGTATATATACATTTAGAGTTACTCAAGATGAAGATTACTTAAATGTAATTTGTAAAGATAGAGTTTTATGGGTTGGAGACGAATGGAACGTTGAAATCTATGAGAAAATTAAATATTCTGAAGAAGAGGCATGTATTTACCACTATATTATGTGGTCTAAGCCTTGGCATTTTACAGGAGTAAGAAGAGAATCTTATTTTTGGAAATATGCAAAGATGAATAAATTATGCTCAGAAATTGTCGCTATTCTTGAATCTTACACTGATGAGCAAAGAGCAAATGATTTAAAGGCTGGAGAAAGATTATATAATCTAGCACTTGAGGAAATAAGAAGGCCTGATACTTTCCTGCAATTAATGCGAAACGTAAAGATCCAGAAAGACTTAGGATTGTTAAAAAAATCAGAGAATATGAGAGACAAGGGCGTTTCGCAGAGGATGTAGAAGAAGATCCACCTACACGCCCAATTGAACCGGGTGAGGTTGATTATAAAAGAAAGAAAATATCGTCTAAAATAAAGACTAAATTTGCTTTCCGTGCTGCCCGTAAGTTCTTAAATAAAATCATAAAAGATAAAATAATGATTATTAAGGACATTAAAGGTATTGAAAATTTAAGAGATTTGAAAAGTGGATGTATAATGACATGCAATCACTTCAATGCCTTAGATTCATTCGCAATGCAATATACATATGAGGCATGTATTGCAAAAAAAGATAGAAAGAAAAAAAGATTCTTTAGAGTTATAAGAGAAGGTAATTATACATCCTTCCCTGGATTCTATGGTTCTTTAATGAAACATTGTTATACCTTGCCTTTAGCTCAAAATCCTGATGTAATGAAAGAATTCCTTCGTTCTACAAAGGAATTATTACAAGATGGTAATATAGTGCTTATATATCCAGAACAATCAATGTGGTGGAATTATAGAAAGCCAAAACCACTTCAATCAGGAGCTTTTAAAATAGCACAAATGTCTGGTGTACCAATAGTACCTGTATTTATTTGTATGGAAGATTCTGATATAATTGGTTCTGATGGATTTCCTGTACAAGAATATTCTATTGTAATATCTAAACCAATTTATCAAAATAGTGAATTAAAGAAAGCTGAAAACATTAAAAATATGATGGCTCAAAACTATAATGAGTGGAAAACTATTTATGAATCTTTCTATCATAAAGAATTAGAATATATTACAGAAAATTAAAGCGAGATTGCCTCGCTTTTTTCTTTTATGATTATATTATACCATAAAAAAAAATTAAAAAGATTTATAAATGATATTTTATAAATATCACTTTTTTTTTATGATTATATTATACAATAAAAAAAAATTAAAAAGATTTATAAATGAATTATGTAAACGCACCTGAGTTTTGCAGTTGTTGTGCTATAGCCAAATAATAAGTTAAAAAACATATAAATAATAATTATTTATTATATTACCCGAGTTTGCCAATTTATAAAATTAAAAGCAGTAGAAAATCCAGTACCTACTGGC
>CAZJAM010000025.1:0-19110 GCA_964544095.1 uncultured Anaeroplasmataceae bacterium
TCCACTAAATTCATAAGATATTGCGAATATAAATGCAGCGATAAAATATGGAATACAAATAATTATAAAATCAGCTACACCAACATTTGTTGTAGATATTACATGAGGAAGCGCAAACATTATAGTAGATACTAAAATTGGTATCCATCTATTCTTATCTTTAAGCAAATTAAATATAGCCTTACGATATATTAACTCCTCTACAATTACACCACAAATAGATGTAATAAGAAGCATAATTACGCCAAATCCCTTATATTCAAATACTGATTCTAATACTTTTTCATTTTGAGATTGTCCTACAAAATGAGTAGATATTTTAGATATTCCAAAAGATATAAAAAAGAAAGCTATAGCAGATATTATCATAACTATATAATATATGTAATTTTTCTCTTTTAATGAAGCAAAATCTTCCTTTAAGTCTTTAAACATTACTGTTATAAGCACAACTGATAAAGGTAGGTAAATAAGCACCATTGTCCATGTGTTTATTTTTGCGGCAATCCTGTCAAGAGTTCTATCACCAGACACTGTAGATATTGCGTTTTGAATAGTAGTATAATCATAAATATCGCTTTCAAATACTTTTATTAAAACAAGAGTTATAATGCTTCCCATTACAACATATAATATTAAATAAGCCATTATAGCTATTAATGATCTTTTCCTAATATCTTCTAGTTCATTCATTAAATCATCACCAAAATAATTATATCATAATTATTATTAGAATTATATTATTTGAATTATAATAATCTTTAAAGTATAATTGATGTGGAGGTAATTTATATATGTATAACGAAAACATATGGTTAAAATCAAATAAGAAAAATGAAATATTTGCGTTTGCAGAAGACTATAAGTCATTCATTTCAAAATGTAAGACAGAACGTCTTTGTACAAGTGAGGCAGTTAAGCTTTTAGAAGCAAAAGGATTTAAAGAACTTTCTTCTTATAAATCACTTAAGCCAGGGGACAAAGCGTATAAAGTTAATAAAGGTAAGAATGTTTGTGCATTTATTGTAGGAAAAAAGAGTCCAATTGAAGGATTACGTATTCTTGGTGCACATATTGATTCACCAAGAATGGATTTAAAACAACATCCTCTATATGAGAAAAAGGGTATTGCCTTACTTGATACTCATTATTATGGTGGTATTAAAAAATATCAATGGGTAACAATTCCTTTAGCTTTATATGGAGTTGTTTGTAAGAAAGATGGAACAAAAGTAGAAATTTCTATTGGAGATAATGATGGTGACCCTGTTGTTGGTATTACAGATCTTCTTATTCACTTATCAGCTGAACAATTAACTAAGAAAGCGAACGTTGTAATTGAGGGTGAAGACCTTGACCTAACTTGTGGATCAATTCCAGTAGATGATAAGAAAGATGGTGTAAAGAAAAATATTCTTTCATTAATTAAAGAAAAATATAATATTTCAGAAGAAGATTTCCTTTCAGCTGAAATTGAAGTAGTACCAGCAGGTTCGGCAAGAGATTATGGTCTTGATAGATCTATGATTGCAGGATATGGTCATGATGATAGATCATGTGCATATACTTCCTTAAGAGCTATTCTTGATATTGAAAATCCTGAATATACTTCAGCTTGCATTCTAGTTGATAAAGAAGAAATTGGTTCTGTTGGAGCGACTGGAGCTCAAAGTTATTTCTTTGAAAATGCTATACTTGAGTTATTATCAAAAACTTCTTCTGCTGATTTATTCACATTAAGAAAAACACTTGAGAATTCTTTAATGTTATCATCAGATGTATCAGCTGCAGTAGATCCATTATATTCTTCTGCATATGATGAAAATAATTCTTGTTACCTAGGACGCGGTATAGTATTTAATAAATATACTGGTGCTCGTGGTAAATCAGGTTCTAATGACGCAATGCCTGAATATTTTGCATGGATTAGAAATATTATGGATACAAATAACATCTTCTATCAAACTGCAGAGCTTGGACGTGTTGACCAAGGTGGTGGAGGAACTATTGCCTACATTTTAGGAAATACTAATATGAATGTTGTTGATGCAGGTATCGCAGTTCTTAATATGCACGCTCCTATGGAGATTGTATCTAAAGCTGACGTATACGTCGCATACGAAGCTTATAAGACATTCCTTACTAAGTAATTACTTTAAAAGATAAAACTTCCGGGTTTTATCTTTTTTAATATATTATGGTATAATTTTCTTAGGTGAGAATCTATGTTACAAATAAAAGACACTATAAAATTTATGCTTGGAAAAATTAAATTTACATTACGTGAATTTAGACTAAATCAAATAAAAGAAATAAATCCACCTCATTTTCATGGTAAAAACACATTAGAACTTCATTATGTTAAATCAGGTACCGCCACAATTTATTTAGGAAACGAAAAATATAGAGTTGGTCCTAATTCCTTCTTTTTAGTACCAGGTCTTATAGAACATTCACAAATACCTGATAAGAATGTAGTACTTGAAAAATATTCAATTTATCTTTTATATGACGCTTCAAAAGGATTTAGTGAATATCTTCCGTATCTTCTTAAATGTTTTATTGGAGTAGATAAATTTGGTATTTTACCTACATTCAATAAAGCGTATAGAGAATTAACTAATAAAGGATTTGGATATAATGAAATTGTTGTATCATGTTTCAAAGAAATAATTATTACTCTATTAAGAGATTTAAGAATAAGTAATGAAAGACTTACTACATGGAAGCCTGATACGCTTGAATTTGAAATAGAGGAAATGTTTATTAATGAATTTAAAACTATTACAGTTGAGGAGATGGCTAAAAGAACAGCTATGTCTACACGTGATCTTCAAAGATTTTTAGATAAAATGTATAATAAATCATTCACTGAATTAAAAATAGAATATAGAATGAAATATGCAACTAACAGATTAATATTTAGTGATGATAAAATATCCTTAATATCTTCTAATTGTGGTTATTCTTCCACAGAACACTTTAGTTATGCATTTAAAAATTTTTATAATATAACTCCCCTAAATTATAGGAAACAAAAAAGGTTAGAATTCGATTTCTAACCTTTATTTTTTTTATTCACTTCTAAGTGCTTGAACTGGGTCTCTTCGAGCAGCGTTTTTAGCAGGTAAAATTCCTGAAATTAATGTTAATATTACTGATAATACTACCATTATTATAGCAGTTGGTAATGTTAGGTGACAAATAGATGAAATAGATCCATTTGTAGCGCCATTAACACCTGCGTTTATTATTAAGCATAATATTCCAGTTACAAGTATTCCAAATACACCTGATGAGAATCCAATCATTACAGTTTCTGAAGTAAATAGATTTGATACATCTCTCTTTCTTCCACCAAGTGAACGAATAACTCCAATTTCTTTAATACGCTCTACTACCGATACATAAGTAATTATTCCAACCATTACTGTTGATACTACAAGTGATAATGATGTAAACGCAACAAGTGAAATAGTTACAATTTGAATCATTGAATTTATCATATTAATAATTACCGCTACAGCGTCAGTATATTTAATCTCTCCAGTTGCGGATACTAAAGTATATCCTTCTTGGATTTGATTATTTTTAGCGTCATGGATAATATCACCACTTGAATTTATATAATATCCATTATTCCTATCAACTTCAGTAAGTGTTTTAGTGCCAACAACATTAGAATAAGTAAAATCAGATGATTCGACAAAATCTTCATATACATTAAATGTAATATCTTCACTACTATTCCATTTATCTAAATAGTTGGTAACTAAATCTTTTTTATCAAAATCAATTGGGTAAAAATTAATTTTTGAAGGCAATGTATTAGCTCCTAAATATCTAGCATCAACTGTATAATTCATATATTCCATTGCGCCAGTTGTTGATGATCCCATTCCCATTAGTGATAATAGAGATGACATTTGATTAGTTGTTCCTAAATATACTTTATTTTCTGTATTTGTTTCTTCTTTTCCCTCTCCATTATTTTGTGTTGGATTATAGTAATAATAAGGAAGGTTATATGCAAGGCCAAATAGTGAATTATATGTAGTGCTTCCTGATGTGCTTGGTATTACAATACCATTTCTTAATTCAGTTGCGATCTTTGAATTATAATTTATTTTTATAATTTCTCTTGCAAACTCTTCTGTATATAAGAATCCTGTAGATAGTGCTCCATAAGAAATGCCTTCCTTAGGTTTTACAATTCCACAAATATTTAATTCAATATGTTCACTACTATCAAATGAATCTTCATATAGATAATTATAATTATAATAATTTTCTATACTTGTTGGTGTAGTGTTTTTAGCATATATGGCATCATTTGAATACCATGTGAATTTTTTATTTACTAAATCTTCATATGAAAATTTTTCAGGATATCCAGCTTTAGTTTTTGCGTTTTCATAAGATGTTTTTAAATCATTATAATTTTCTTCTTCACCACTAAGACAATCTAGTAGTCCATCATATATCATATTAAAGAATTCTTCTTCACTAAAATATCCCAGTTGTGTTAATAATAAATCTGATAGCATTGAATCATCATCTAATACAATAATAATATCATGACTATTTTCTGGCATATTACCATATACTAAATCATATTGTTTTGTAATATAGTCATTATTAGATACTGATTGCAAGAAAGTATTTGATAATGAAGTTATTATACTTGCGTAATCTTTATAATCGTCCATTTCACTAATTAGTGATGAATATAATTTATTTATAGAATTAATTGATCTTATCTCAGAAGAATTAACTCCATCATGACTTCTATCATCATACCCTAAATTAAAGTTTGTATATATATTTGGTGTTAAATCAAGACCATAGTCAAGTTGAATAGCGTTATAGTATTCTTTTGGCATAGACATTGCGAAATCTACATAATCTTTATTAATTGAATTCTTAGTCATCATATTAAGTAAGACATCTTGATTTGCGATTAGATATTGCATCATAGAATTAACGTTAACATAACCTTTTTCAATAGCTTTTTTAACTTTCTTCATTGATGAAGTATTCATCATAGAAGAATAATCTATTGCGGTTTCTCCAACATATACAGGGTTTCCTGATAACATATCATCTTGCATTGTATCAATATAATCATTTACACCCTTTGATACCGCAAGTACTAATGCGACTCCTATAATACCAATTGATCCGGCAAGTATTATCATGAATGTTCTTTTAGCTTTAGATAATAGATTTTTAAAAGATAACATAAATGCTGTAAAGAAGCTCATTTTGGCTTTCTCTTTTTTAGCTGTATCTGTACCTTTATTTAATGAGGCAACTTCATTAATTTCCTCTTCTTCGCTAAATGGATTTGAATCCTCTATAACCTCTCCATCTTTAAGACGAACAATACGTGTTGAATACTTTTCTGCAAGTTCAGGGTTATGTGTAACCATTATTACAAGTCTATCTTCTGCGATACGTTTAATAAGTTCCATTATTTGAACTGATGTTTCTGAATCAAGAGCTCCTGTTGGCTCATCTGCTAAAAGTATTTCAGGATTATTTACAAGAGCACGTGCAATGGCTACTCTTTGGCATTGTCCTCCTGATAATTGATTAGGCTTCTTGTGATATTGACCACTAAGTCCTACTTCATCTAAGGCTTTTCTTGCGCGAGTTTTTCTTTCCTCTTTAGATACACCAGATATTGTAAGTGCTAATTCAACATTTTGTTCAATTGTTTGGTGTGGTATTAAATTATAGGCTTGGAAAATAAATCCAACTCTATGATTACGATATACATCCCAATTTCTATCACTAAATTCTTTTGTTGAAACTCCATTTATAAAAAGATCACCAGATGTATATTTATCAAGTCCTCCAATAATATTTAGTGTAGTAGTCTTACCACATCCAGATGGACCTAAAATAGATACAAATTCATTTTTTCTAAATGATAAGTTTATTCCTTTTAAGGCTTCTACATAAGTATCTGCAACCTTATATTTTTTTACTATATTTTTAAGTCTTAACATTCTTTAGTACCTCTATTTCTTACAAGTTTATATAAATCATCTACAAACCTATTAAATTCTTCTTCTCCCAATATGTTTATAGCCTCTTTTATTCTTTCTTTAATATGATTTTTAAGGAATATTATTTCGTAATACCCTTTTTCAGTTAAATGAACATATGTTATTCTTTTATCATTCATACCTTTTATTCTTTGAACTTTCATATCCTTCTCAAGGGTATTTACTATTACAGCCATACGAGCAGTGGATACATCAAGCATATTAGATAATTCAGTAATTGTCTTGTCCCCATCCTCAAGCAATCTTATAACTAATCTTTGTCCTTGCGTTCCTTCATCAAAAATTTTATTAGGTTTATATTTTAAGAATTCATCTACATAAAAATCTATATTCATATTACACCTCAAAAATTAACTAACCCCGTTAGCAATATCATTATATAACTTTAAGTTTGCCTAAGCAATCAATATTATTTATAAAGCGTTTACATAAATATTGTGATAATTTTGGTCAAATTAAAAACCTTAGTTTTAATTGAAATAAGATTATACTTATAGTATAATTTTATTATCGGGTGATTTTATGAAGGAAATAGGATTTATTGAAATTAAAAAAGGAGTTAGTGATGCCATATATGAGGCTTGCCATAATTTAAATGAATTCACTATGAACCATTTATTAAAGGCAAAATCATGTGAGCACGACCCTCTTGCATGTGAGATTATGCAAAATATTATTGATAACGCAAATCTTGCCAAGACTGAACATATTCCAATGTGTCAAGACACAGGAATTGTTACATGCTTTGCATATATTGGTTATGATGTTCATCTTACATGTGATCTTTATGAAGCTATTAACGCAGGTGTTTTAGAGGCATATGATAAATATTATTTAAGAAAAAGTGTAGCTGACGCTATTACTCGTGTTAATACAAAAAATAATACTCCTGCGATAGTACATACAAGAATGGTACCAGGAGAAAACTTAAGACTTGTACTTGCGCCAAAAGGTGCAGGTTCTGAGAATATGAGTAAAATGGCTATGCTTAACCCAACTGATGGAATTGAGGGTATAAAAAAGTTTGTTGTTGATACAATTAAGTCTGCAGGTGGACGTCCTTGTCCTCCATTATTCTTAGGAATTGGAATTGGTGGTAATTTTGAGACTTGTTGTGAAATGGCTAAAGAAGCTTTAATGAGAACTTCTCCTTCAACTGATCCTAAGGTAAGACAAATTGAAGAAGATATAAAAGCAGAATGTAATAAACTACATGTTGGTCCTATGGGACTTGGTGGAGAGACTACTGTTATGGATGTATTTATAAATACTACTCCATGTCATATTGCGTCTCTTCCTGTCGCTATAAACATTCAATGCCACGCGAATAGACATCAAGAGGTGATTTTATAATGGATTTTAGATCATTACATGCTGGAGATATTATTAATTATACAGGTACTCTTTATACATCTCGTGATGCGGCGCATTTAAGATTAAAAGGATTAATTGATAATGGTGATAAGCTACCTGTAGATTTTACTGATTCTCTTATTTATTATGCAGGACCTACTCCTACAAAGCCTGGTGAGGTAATTGGTTCAATTGGACCTACTACTTCTTCAAGAATGGATAAATTTATTGATTATATGCCTACTCTTAAAATAAAAGGTATGATTGGAAAAGGTCCAAGAGATAAAAGTGTACAAGAGGCTTGTAAAAAATATGGTCTTGTATATTTTGTTGTGACAGGTGGCGCTGGAGCGCTTCTTTCTAAAAGAATTGTTAGTGCTAAAGAAGTCGCATTTGAAGATCTTGGATGTGAATCAATTAAAAAACTTGAGGTAAAGGATTTTCCTCTAATTGTTGCGTATGATACATACGGAAATAGCGTATTTGAAAGGAAGATAGATTAAAATGGATTTAAAAGAAAAAGCCTTAAAGGCTCATATTGGTGGAAAGTTTACTACAGGATATAAACTACCACTTGAAAATAAAGATGATTTAAGTGTTGCCTATACTCCAGGAGTTGCGGAACCTTGTAAGGAAATCGCAAAAGATCCTGAGCTTGCGTATAAATATACTTCTAAGTCTAATACAATCGCAGTAATTTCAGATGGTACTGCAGTTCTTGGTCTTGGTGATATTGGTCCTCTTGCAGGAATGCCTGTAATGGAAGGAAAATCTGCGTTATTTAAAAGATTTGCAGATATTGATTCAGTACCTATCGTACTAGATACTAAGGACCCTGATGAAATTGTAAGAACTGTAGAAATATTAGCTCCTTCTTTTGGAGGAATCAATCTTGAGGATATTTCAGCACCACGTTGTGTTGATATTGAACGTAGACTTATTAAATCACTAAACATTCCTGTAATGCATGATGATCAACATGGTACTTCTATTGTTGTAGGCGCAGCAGTATTAAATGCTGCTCGTTGTACTCATAAGAGACTTGAAGATTTAGTTGTAGTAATGTCTGGTACTGGTGCTGCAGGATCAAATATTGCTCGTATGTTAAAACGTCTTGGTGTTAAAACAATTTATGCATCTAATAAAGATGGTGTTGTAGATATTAAAAATTATGATAAATATGATTTCTTAATTAAAGAATTATTAGATGATGGAATTATAGATACTAAACCAGGACATGATAATACACTTGCATCATTATTAAAAGATGCGAACGTATTTGTTGGTGTATCTGCGCCAAAGCTTGTAACACCTGAAATGGTTAAGACTATGAAGGACCCATTCATTTTCGCAATGGCAAACCCAACACCAGAAATCACTTATGATGAAGCAATCGAGGGTGGTGCTGTAATAGTTGGAACAGGACGTAGTGATTATCCAAACCAAATTAATAACCTTCTAGCATTTCCAGGAATTTTCCGTGGAGCGCTTGACTCTAAGGCAACAAAGATAACTGAGGGTATGAAGATGGCTGCCGCTAAGGCATTAGCTGGATTAATTGCCGATGAAGATTTAAGACCTGATTATATTATCCCATCAGCATTTGATGAAAGAGTGGTTCCTGCTGTCGCTAAAGCTGTTGCGGATGAAGCAATTAAAGCTGGAGTAATTAGAAAATAATAATTTTTGAAATAATGCTTATGGATATATTCCATAGGCTTTTATTTTACGTTTATATATAGAAAAAAGGATTCGAAATTAATCGAATCCTAATTTTATTTTTTTATTTATTAAGCTTTTTCAGCAACTGATTTAACACTAATAGTCATAACTCTTACAGCACGAGTTACTGAATCACCAGTAGTTCCTGCAGGAACTCCTTCAGCACCTTGTAAGAAATATGTTCCAGCTTCTAATGTATAAGTTATAGTAGTTGTTTTTTCAGTATATACATTATAAACACCATTAGCTGAAGCAGCATCAGCATCACCAAGCTTTGCAGATGCAGCAGTTACAGCAGTGTTACCTTTAGTTAATGTGATTAATGAATAATTTGTTGAACCAGTAGACTTACATGTAATTGTTACAGTAACTTTACCAGTTCCTTGAATTGTAAATTCAACACCCTTACCAGTTTTAAACTCAGCCGAAGCCTTGCTAGTGTTTAACGAAGGTGATCCTTTTAATGTAAAGAATGATCCTACAGTTGCTTGATCTAGAGTAGATATTTTACTAAAATCAACAGATTCATCATATTGTACATTTCCAACTTCTAATACAACTGCATCTGCAACATTGATTGTATACATATCTACATCATATGATGAAGACCATTGTACTCCAAATGTTGTATTACCTTTTGCCTTTATTTGAACCTTTGCAATAACATAACCATCAGTACCATCAACTGCAGTAACCATTGTAGCACCTGTTAATTTAACAGTCTCTGTTGTAGTAGTTACTGAACCAGGTAATGTTGTTGGTCTTGCTACTTTTACATATACATAATTTCCATCTTGATCAAAATCAATTTGACCTGCTGTAACATTTAACTTGCTTAATCCATCAGCAGCAGCTGTAAGTACAGTAGTATCATTATGAGTAGCATCTGAAGCATCAAGAGATATTTGACCATCTCCTACTGGGTTATTACCAAGAGTTAAGAATCCGCATCTAAAAATCAATGAATATTGAACTGGTGTTGCAACTTCTACTCCATTATTAAACCATTGTACACTAACAGTCTTTGTAACATCAGCAGTAGCAAGTTGTTCTTTCTCAGATTGTGCTCCTTCAGCTGCAGTTTCTGAAAGCATTAAGTAACCAGAAATTGTTTTAGTAGCAGCATCAAATTTAGCATTTAGTAATCCTGAATAATTAATTCCATCAAAATCAGTTACATCAGATGGTGCAGTAATTTTTATTATAGCTCCATTTCCAGCTTGTCCTGAAATTACTCCTTCATAATAAGGAACTGTTCCTTGAAGATAATAACTTGTTTTAGTGTCAGGTACTAAATTTGCAGCACCTGTATTAGAAGTAACTGTTGCAGTTTTATCTGATAAATCAACTACATCTGGGTCCTTAGCAGTAATTGCTAATTCATCACCCTTAACAGTAAGAGTTACTGTGCTAGCATCATATGCAAATGTTATATTCTTAGATAATTCCTTTGTTGAAAGTGTCTCTAAGCTTACAGGAGTACCTTGCTTTACAGTATCCTTTGATGCAGAGCCATTAATGTTTGTATTTGCATGATATTCTTGATAATAACAAGTATCTTTATCAAGATTTAATGTACCATTATTTTGTCCTACAAATGTATTAACTTGTGTTGCAGTACCTTCTGTATTTGCAGTATAGTTAATTACCGCAGAATTCTTAATATTAATTGTTGTGTTAGCGTCCTTATTATTTCCAACTAAAGCTCCAACATTCTTTGGTGCTTCTACAGTTCCAGATGCAACTACACCATCGAATGAAACAACTGAGCCTGTAGACTTTCCACTATTTGCATATCCAAATACAAGTCCATTTGATTCTCCAGATGCAGTTAGATTTAATTCTACAACACAGTCTGTAAAATTAACTTTCATATTAGTTTGTACAATAGTCGCAAGGATTCCTCCATTATACTTTGTACCAGTAAGAGTAGAATTCTTAATTGTAATTCCATCAAAGTTAACAACACCATCAGCTTCTTTAGCTTGACCTGCAACGATAGATGCATATCCATTTGAAGCTGTTGACTCAACTGTTGCGGAATCAAAATCAACGTCAGTAATTGTAGCGCCATTTTCAACAGTACCTGTTAAAATTCCAGCATTTTGCTCAGCAGTTGTAAGGGAGGCATTTACAAAAGTAATATCTTGAACAGTACCACTTAATTTACCCCAAATTCCTGTAGACTTTAAATCTGATTCGATTTTTAAGTTTGTAATCTTATGATCATCACCATAAAGCTTTGCGCTAAATGAGTTAACTAAGTTACCTGAACTTATAAGATCTGCTATTGCAGTATTTGTAGACATACGGTCTAATGTGTTTGTAAATGTTAAATCAGCTGAAAGATATGCGTTTGTTTTTTGTTCTTTAGCGTTAACATATTCAACAAACTGATCAACGGTACTAATCTCTGTTATAGTCCATCCTGCATAGAAAGTAGTATCCTTTGTGATTGCTATATCTGTTGGAGTAACTTTCTTAGTAGCATCATTTGTTGCAGCATCTGCAGCAGAAGCATACCATCCAGTAAATGTTAATTCATGTCCGTTAGCATCTTTTGCAGGCTCACTTGGATTTGGTGCTGTTGATACTTTGTTATTATAATCAACACCAACAGTTGCTTGAGCTACCTTTCCAGCTGTTGCGGCAACACCCTTAGTATCGAAAGTTACAGTATATTCATTAATTTCAAAACCTGCATAAATATATCTAATTCCACCTTCTTCTATAATAGTAGATAGATCTGTATCTGCAGTAACTTGATTCTTTGCCTCAGTATCTAAGAACCATCCTTTAAAAGTATATCCTTCTTTTGTAGGTGTTACATTCTTTAAGGCGTCTAATAATTCTTGTGCAGTCTTAACAGTGTATGCATCTGTTTCAGTTCCAAGACTTGCAGCACTGTCATTAGCATCTAATGTAATTGTATAACTCTTTGTTTTGTCTTTTCCACATGAAACTAAAGCTATACCAGCTAGTGCTGTTATAATTCCAGCACCCATAATTGATTTCTTCTTATTCATAAAAATTCTCCTTTTTCAAAAATCTATTTTAATTATACATTGAAAACGCTTTATAGTCAAGCAAGCATAGGCTATTTTAAGCGTTATTTAATCATTTATCTAATAACTTTAAGTATTAAATCCAACTTTTTACTCTTTTTGCCTATTTTTATGCTATTCCTTATATAATTAAGGCATAAATCTTCACCAATATTATCAGAATATATATCTAATATCTTATCACCTTTAGATACCTTATCTCCGACTTTTTTATGTAGATATATTCCTACTGCATAGTCCACATTATCTCCAAGTTTATGCCTTCCTGCACCAAGGGATGATGCCGCAAGGCCAATACCATAGGCGTCAATTTTTTCTATATATCCGCTCTCTTCTGCCTTATATGATATTATTCTTTCAGCTGGTTTAAATAGACTATAAGATTCACATACCATAGGGTTACCGCCTTGTGCTTTAACAAATTCCTTAAATTTATTTAATGCACTACCATCATGAAGAGATTTATTTGCCATATCATAGGCCTCATCTAGTGATTTAATGCCTAACGCATCCATTAATATATATGCGCAAAGTGAGGAACATAAAACCTCTAAATCAGCAGGACCATTACCTTTAAGTGTTTCAATTGCTTCAATAACTTCTATTGAATTACCAACTGCATTACCAAGTGGTTCTTCCATGTTTGTAAGTATTGCGCTCATCTTTTTCCCAGCATTACGACCAATAGATACCATAAGCTTCGCAAGTGATGTGGCATCATCAATATTTTTCATGAATGCGCCACTTCCCACCTTTACATCAAGCATAATTACATCATCATTTGCCGCAAGTTTTTTAGACATAATAGATGATGCGATTAAAGGGATTGAGGCAACTGTTGATGTAACATCTCTTAAGGCATAAATCTTTTTATCAGCTGGTGCTAAGTTACCACTTTGTGCGACAACAGACATACCAACACTATTAACTTCATTTATAAAATCTTCATTAGATATAGATACATTAAAACCTGGAATTGATTCAAGTTTATCTATTGTCCCACCAGTATGTCCAAGACCTCTTCCACTCATTTTTGGAAACTTAATTCCAAATGAGGCAACCATAGGTCCTAAAATAAGTGTTGTTTTATCACCAACACCACCAGTTGAATGTTTATCAACCTTAATACCTTCAATTTTTTTATTATCTATAATATCTCCACTATCTCTCATTTTAAGGGTAAGAGTTGTGGCTTCACTATCAGTCATTCCTTTAAAATATACAGCCATTAGAAATGCTGACATTTGATAGTCTGGAATACAATCATTTGTATATCCCTCTACTACATATTCTATTTCTTCTTCAGTAAGGACATTTCCTTCTTGCTTAGATTTAATAATATCAATAATATTCATTTATCTTGCCTCCCACTTATTTAGAATAAATACCTAAATTTTTTATTTCATATCTATTATCTGATTCAATAGCTTTAATAGCGTTCATAATATTATTAATCTCATCTTTTTTAGATGATATTTCTATATAAAAATTATATTTACCAAGTGCTTCTTTAGTAGGACGAGACATTATAGCGTTTAAATTAACCTTATATTCATTAAATAGTTTTAAGGCATCAAATAAAATACCTGGATAATCCTCATTCATAAAAAGGCATAATGAACATTTAATATCACTGTCAAGATTAGGCACTATATCTTTAGCTACCACTACAAACCTAGTTGAATTATTTGAAACATCTGATAGGTTATTAATACAAACATTAAAATTATAATCCATAGCCTTATGAAGTGGAATAATCGCTCCAAATGTATCATCTGAATTTAATAGATTATTAAGTGACATAATATTAGAATCCGTAATAATTAGATTAAAATGATTTTTTATAGTTAAAAATTCTAAACATTCTTGTTTAGCTTTAAATTGTACAAATACATTTTTTACATCTTCTATTTTTTTAGCGTTAGATACAAACGCAAATTCAACATCTGCATTAAGCTCATATATAATCTTATAATTATTTTTAATAAGCGTATCAATTGTTTCAAGCACATATCCATCTATTGAATTTTCAAATGGTAATATTCCAATACCAGTATCATTAATTCCTTCGCATACACTCTTAATATTAGGATAATATGTAATATCATATGGAAGATTAAATTCTTTTAAATATGCTTTACACGCTACATCGCAGAAGGTTCCCTCAGGTCCTAATACCGCAATGCTTTTTTTATAATATATTGATTCCATTACATAATCACTTTCTTTCTTAAAAATATATACACTTCTATTTTTCTTAGCTTTTATTACATTAAAATAATCATCATGAATATATATAGCAGTATCATTTTCTAACGCTAAACCTGACATATTATATTTTTTAGGGATTGAATTAAAGAAATCTCTATCACCTAAATTATAGTGAGGACATAGACAATAATTAATCAGTCCAATACCTTCTACCATTTTATAATTATAGGTATGAAAATTATCCTCGTATGAATCAATATCTCCAACTGAATATCTTCCCATCATATTCATACCTGCGCTAATACCTACTAAAAGTTTATTGGTATTTTTTAAATATGAATCTATATTATATTCTTTTATTTTAGATACAAGCAATCTTGTATCCCCACCATCAAAATATATAATATCTGCCCATTCTAATAAATCAGATATATTATTTGGATTTGAATAAAGTAATAAAAAGCTAATATTACATATATATTTATTAAACAAAGCTTCAAGCTTCATTTTTGATTTTAGACTATCTTTTGATGCGGCAGTCACAAATAATATATTTGGATTATATTTATAATTTACTATAAACTTTTCTATAATGTCATTTTCACAAATAACATCATGCCCACCAATTAATAATAGTCTCATTTTTTATTTTCTCTTTCTAGCTTCTAGTCTATAAATCGGACCAAGTTTTGATTTTTTAGCCTCATATTCTGTCATTATATTAAACATATCTGTACTATGTAGGTCTACTGATATATTTGATAAAACCCAATTGTTTTCGGATAATGATTCTATTGAATATTCAAATAAAATCTTATTATCAGTTTTCTGCATAATAGCGCCACTATCTTTTAAAATATTACTATAAATATCTAAAAATGTTTTATAGGTAAGTCTACGTTTTGCGTGTCTTGTCTTAGGCCATGGATCTGAAAAATTAAGATAAATATTATCTACCTCAGAGGTAGCAAATATATTTAAGAGTGTATCTGCATCCACGTTTATTAACTTAAGGTTTGGAATTTCTTCGCTTTCAATTTTCTCAAGAGCACGAATAAGTACACTTTCAAATTTCTCAAGTGCGATAAAATTAACATCTGGAAATGCCTTTGCCATACCAATAATAAAATTACCCTTACCACATCCTATTTCAAGATGTATTGGATTATTGTTATTAAATACATTTTTCCAATTACCTTTAAAATCTTCAGGATTTGGAATAAAGTAGTATTTATTTTCCTCTAGTGCTTCTCTTGCACCTTTTATTTTTCTTAGTCTCATTATTTTACTAGCTCATAAATAGCGTATGCATATATCGCTATATCTTTCTTAAAATTTTCTAAGTTTATAAATTCATTTGGAGAATGAATTAAATTATCTTCACCTGGGAATGTAGGACCAAAGGCAACACAATTATCAATAAATTTTGCATATGTGCCACCTCCAATAGTCATTGGTTTATTTACTACGTCACCAGATATTTCTTTATATGCTTTATATAAAGATTCAACAAGATTTGATTTTGGGTCTACATAATGAATATGCTCTCTATGAGTTGGCTTATAAATAAGCTTATATTTATTAGCATAATCCTTAACATATACATCAATTACTTTCTCACAAGTCTCTTTTGGTGTTCTACAATCAACTTCAATATGGCATTCATTATTTAGAACTTCAAACACTCCAGGGTTTAATGATAATCTACCCATATCACCATTCTCTGCATTTATTCCCATTTTATCGCCATATGGATCGTCTGATAGGCAATCAAGTATAAATTTAGTAAAATTATCAGAGTGAATACTATCTATAAATTTTGCCATACTAAAGTTAGCATTAATTCCAAGTTCTGGCATAGAACCATGAGCTGATTTACCATATGTAATATAAGTATCACCTAAAATTTCACCATTTACATTATTATCAGATAAGAATTTATTGAATTCCATCTTATAATCACCTTTTAAGGTAACCTCACATGTATCTGGTACTATATTAGATCTTGTACCACTCTTCCATGTATCAATAATTGAGTCATGTGATACATTACCAAGGATATCAAAAGATGCGAATGCTTTCTCACCATAAATTAGTGGAAAATCAGCATCTGGTGAAAATCCAATTTGTGGCTTTTTATAATTTTTGAAATAATGCTTAAGGCAACGTGATCCTGATTCTTCATCACATCCTACAATTATCTCAACTTTTTTATTAAATTTAACTCCTAAATCTTTAAGCATTTTAACTGCATAATATGAAGCTATAACAGGTCCTTTATCATCAGTAGTACCTCTACCATAAAGATTACCATTAGCCTCTACTGCCTCAAACGGATTTGTTGCCCAATTGCCTTCTGCAGGAACTACATCTAAATGTCCTAATATAGCAATTTCATTCCCCTCGCCATATTCAATCATTCCAGCAAAATAATCGTCATTTATATATTTAAATCCATCACGCTCTGCAAATGAAAGCATTATATCAAGTGCTTCCTTGCAACCCTCGCCAAATGGATAAGGTGAGGATGGTTTATATACATCAAGAACTGATTTAGCACCAACAAGTTTTTTTAAATCAACTAATGCGTCTAAATAATATTTATCTGCAAGTTTTAAAAAATCGTATTCCATAATATTACCCTCTTAAAAAAAGCAACTGTAAATCAGTTGCCATTAAATTTCCTTTCCAATATGCATTTCGTATATTGAATCAGTTAAGGCCTCAATTGCTTGAACCTCATCTTCCCCATCGGCAGTAATAGTAATTATTTCACCATTATAGATTCCAAGACTCATTACTCCCATAATTGACTTTAAATTTACTACTTTAGTCTCAAGAGATAGAGAGATTTCTGATTTAAACTTAACTGCCTCATTAACTAAAATTGTCGCAGGTCTGGCATGTATTCCTGATTCAGCTGTAACCTTAAACTTCTTTGATTGCATATATATTGCCTCCTATAATCTTTTAGATATTTCTTTCTCAATCAATTTTGAATCGTATTTAAATAATAACTTAACATTATTTCCTGTAATAAATACACCCTTTTCAGATAATGTATGAAGTTTATCTGCTTCAACCTTCTCTAAATCATCTACTAAAACTTTAAGTCTTGCGTTATCAACACTAACGCTTTTTATATTTTCTTTTGAACCAAGCCACAAGATGATGTTATTTATAAATTCCTGATCAACTTTAACATGGTCTTTATTCTTTTTCTTTAAGCAAATAGTTAATATAATTCCTACAAGAATTAATACTAATGCGACAATTGATATTATAATAATATATTTAATATTTGTAGATAAAAGTAACATAATAAAACTCCTTTACATTATTATAACTTAATGAGCCTTCGTTTTTCAAGTATTTATACAACGTATAAACGTTAATTTATCTAGTTTTAATAACAAGTATATAAATTGTGTAAAATTGCATTTTATTTTATTGTATAACTCTTTAAATGCTTTTTTTAATATGATATAATAATTTTGTATTTAAGGAGTGATATTTTATGGATAAAATTAAACCTATTCTTAATAACTGGTTATCTGAGCTTGACCAATATGAATTACCTGATTATGAAAAATTTCCTGACATTGAGCTTTATATGGACCAAGTTATTACTTATTTAAAAAGAGAACTTAGTGTATTACAAACATCAAGCCTTGATAATGTTATAACATCATCAATGGTTAATAATTATGTAAAAGGTAAAGTAGTATCAGCACCTATTTCTAAAAAATATAACAAAGAACATTTAGCTTTAATTTATGAAACATGTACATTAAAATCAGTATTAACAATATCTGAGATTAAACAAATACTTGATTCTGAATATTCTAATAATTCTAATAGTGAAGCATTTAATGAATTTAAGAGTTTATGCAAAGATGAATTCAAGAAAGCAATCGCATTCACAACCAAAGAGCTTGATAATATAAAAGATGATAATAATGTAGAGGCTTTAACAAAGCTTGCGCTTACACTATCTATTACCGCAAATGCTTATATAACTATCGCTAAACGTATTTTATATTACAATAAGAAATATAGCGATATGAAAGAGATTAAGGCTGAACTCAGTTCAAGCAAAGAAAACGACCAATAAATATAAGTAAAACTGACTGTGTTACCATAGTCAGTTTTTTATCTTTTCTATATTAAAAATATTATAAAAATCATCAGATGGAATATATTTAAATTCCATTTCCTCTCTTTTAGTTGGATGGATTATTGATAGGCTATAAGCAGTTAGTGCGTAGGTATCACCATAATTTAGTTTGCTTCCATACTTTAAATCACCAATTATAGGATGGCCAAGGTGTGCAAGCTCACATCTTATTTGATGATGACGCCCTGTATATAACTTTATATCTAATAAAGTTTTATTATCCTTATAATCAAGTGCTTCATATTCTAATGAAGCTTTTTTTGAACCTGCTACATTCTTTATGAATGCTTTTTTCTTTACTTCATCATAATAAAGCATATCATTAAGAATTGCCTTACCTTCTAGTCTTCCTTCTACTACTGCTAGATATTTTTTATGAAATAAATCATTTTTTATATCACTAGATAATCTACTAGCGGCTTTAGAAGTTTTTGCGAATACCATTATTCCATCAGTATTTCTATCAAGTCTATGAACTAAACCTAGGTATACATCACCAGGCTTATTA
>CAZJAM010000026.1:0-19098 GCA_964544095.1 uncultured Anaeroplasmataceae bacterium
CACCTAGTGTTATTATACCATATAATTAGACATAAATTTTAAAAATATGATATAATATTTTTGGTGATTTTTTATGTATTTAATGAAAGATATAACAAGAGAAGGAAACCCAGTATTAAATATGCCTTGTGAAGCTGTAAAGCTTCCCATTTCTAGTGAGAATTTAAATGTATTAAAAGGATTATTAGAATACGTAGTTGATTCTTCTATCGATGAGCTTGTAAAAAAATATGGTATTAGACCTGGTGTTGGGATTGCTGCCCCTCAAGTTGGAGTTTTAAAAAGAATGTTCGCATTAAACTTTGAAGATTTTCTTAACAATAATAAAAGATATTGTATGGCAGTAATAAATCCTGTTATTACTTGGAGATCAAAAGAGATGACATATCTTCCAGGTGGAGAAGGATGCTTATCAGTTGATAGACCTACAGAGGGACTTATAACTCCAAGAAATTATAAGATTTCATATAAATGCTATGTATATGATTTTAGAACAAACACATGCAAACCTAAGTCTGGCACACTTGAAGGATATCCTGCCATAGTATTCCAACATGAGTATGATCACTTAGATGGCATTTTATTTACATCTAAAATGTTTAAACAATTAGATATCCCACCATTATACACAATAGATGAGGAATAAATATATGAAGGATATAAACTTTAAAGTTGTAACTAAGGACAATAAAGAATTACAAATGGTTCTTATAAAAAATAAAAACGAAAGTCCTATTATAAAATATAAAGATAATACTTATAATTCTAAAAACCCTGGAGAAGTTTTAGATGGCCCAATGATTAAAAATCCTAAGCCTCTTCCTAAAGGTACATATGGATTTATTATTGATGAAATGGTAATTATTTTCCACCATTCAATTACAGGGAATAATATTCTTCTTGCAAACGAAGGTTATAAAGCACATTTTAATAATAAAAATTATCTTACTTTAGTTATAAAGATTGTAATTGTGCTTATTATGATAGGTATTATTGCAATTTCAATATCTTCTCTATTTTAATAATAATAAAAATAAACCCTATAAAGTAATAATTCAAAAACGAATTCTACTTTTTAGGGCTTTTTTATAATATATTACATCTATTTTGTCATTTCATACATTAAAATAGAACCCGCAACAGAAACATTAAGTGATTCCATATTACTCATTTTAATGTATAAATTTTTTAAATTTAAATTTTGCACTTCTTTTGATACACCATTACCCTCATTACCAAGTATTAGGGCTTGATGTGTTGATTTTTTAATAGTATCCACAGATATACCATTAACTACATTTGTAGAATATATATCGTAATTCTTAAGAGAATTTATGAAATCTATTATATTGCCTTCAATAATATTTAACTTAAATATTGCACCCTGCGATGCTCTTATTACTTTATCATTATATGGATCTACTGTACCATTTCCTAAAAAAATCGTATTAAAATCAAACGCTTTTGCCGAACGCATTAAAGCGCCTAAATTACCTGGGTCCTGTACTCCATCAAGTATTAATATATTATTAGATAATTCCTTTGCTTCAAGCTTCTTGCATACACCTATTTGATTTACTATAGTATCTGTATTGCAAAGTTTTTTCATTACATCACGTGATACCATTTCGCCTTCTAGAGCTTCATCTATTGTATATGCCTTAACTAGTATTCCTAAAGCCTTTGCTTCTTCTACTAAATGTCTTCCCTCAACTATAAATAGCCCAGTCTCTTTTCTGCCTTTTGCAGTCTTTAGAATAGTTAGTTCTTTTACATGCTTATTTTGAAGTGATTCTATCATAGAACTTTACGCACCTCAAGTCCCATAGATGGAAGATCAAGATCTGAATCTATAGATAATTCAACACTCTTAACATTATCTACAGCTTCATTAACAAGTGTTTCATAATCAAATAAAGCTTCATATTCTAAGCACCTATCTAAATGAGGGTGAGTTGCTGGATTCTTTGGTACATACACTGTACAACAATCCTCAAAAGGCTTAATAGATGTAGTAAATGTTTTATACTTATTTGCAAGTTTTATAATATCTACCTTATCATATGTTACAAGTGGACGAAGAACGGGCATATTTGTAACACTGTTTATAACATTCATTGAATAAAGAGTTTGAGATGCAACTTGTCCTACAGATTCACCGTTAATTAACACAAGGCAATCTCTTTTTTGTGCAAGTTTAGTTGCAATTCTATACATCATACGTCTCATAATTGTAATATTATATTGTTCTGGAACATTTTCAAGTAATGCCATATGCATTTCTTTAAATGGAATCATATGAAGTATAATCTTACCTTCTGGTGCATAATCAGACATTATTTTAACAAGGTCAACTACCTTTTGTGCAGATTCAATAGATGTAAGTGGAGTAGATTCAAAATGAATACATTCAATTTGAATTCCTTGTTTCATTGCTTGAATACCACATACTGGAGAATCAATACCACCAGATAACATAACAAGTCCTTTACCTGCAACACCTACTGGGAAGCCTCCCATACCTCTTATTTCATTAAGATACATGAAACATCCTTCTACTCTTACCTCAACATATAATGTTTTTTCAGGATTATGAACATCAACCTTCAAATTATTACAAGATGATAATACTGCACCTGCAATAGTTTGATTTAATTGTGGAGATGTAAGATTATATTTCTTATCAGCACGTTTACAAGAAACTTTAAATTTAACATTTTCACCATTAATTTCATTTTGACATAATTCAATTGCGGTTTTCTTAATAATCTCAATGTCTTTATCACATTCAACACATAACGAATATGAATATAAGCCTGATACTTTATCAAGACCTTCAATTATCTTATGATAATCCTCATTTAGAATATCTATATACACTCTATCATGAAAAGCATTTATTTTTACATTTAATCCTTTTAGTTTCAAATGAATTAATCTAATTAATCTATTATAGAAATCTTTTTGATTTCTTCCTTTTAATGTTAAATCACCAAATCTTACAAGTATTTGATTATATACCATAATACCACTCCATTTCGCATAAAAACATTTTACAATTTTTAGCCATTATTGTCAAAGAATATGTTAAAATGTAATTATACTGTATAAAGGATTAAAAAATATGGAATTAAAAATTGTAAAAACATCGCAAGAAGATTATAAAACTTTATATCAGAAATACCTTAAAGAAATGAATGTTGATTCAGCTTATGAGTTCAATAAATCATTCTATGAAAAAAATGAGGATAAAAACGCTATAATAATTTATAACAACAATATACCTCTTGGCTTCATTTCTTATAAATACGATATCTTTAACCTTATATCAAATCATATGTATATTGACCCTACTGTTCGTGAAGTAGGTATTGAAGAAATCATTATAAAAGTACTTGAAAATTCATACAACAAGCGAATTCATATCATTATAAAAAATAACGATTCTTTTATGATGAAAGCATTAAAAGCTTTAGGTTATTATCGTTCTTCTTTGAAAAATATTCCATCTTTAAAAAAGTATTATGAAATATATTCTAAAGATAATAATTATAGATATCAAAAAATAATAATAAACCTTAATTGTTTGTTTGATAAAGAATCTAAGCTTAAATATACATGTAAAAAAATATTGAAATTATATTCTATAAAGCCTCGTAAAGAGACTATAAAAGCTTATATAAATTCAATTAAACAAATTGATTATAAACTACAAGTTCATGAAATAAGTGAAGAGACATATTTTAAAGAAAGATTTCAAAAATATATGAATCAATACAATATACGTATTGATCCTACATTATGTTATAGACTTTATAATTCATCTAAGATTAGTCTTGTTGATGGTGCTAAAAAGTTTCTTAAAATTTGTGGTAAGCATAAACATATATTCATATTATCTTCATTAAAGCCTAACGATTTAGAAGAAATGATTTCATCTTTAAAACTAAAAAACATTTCTAAAGTATATAATATGCCTATATCTTATGAATCAATACAAAAAATCATTAAAAATAATAAATATCGTGATATTATGGAATTCTGTTATATCGATAATAGAATAATTAGTTTAGAAATGCTAAAGGCTGGTATTGATACTATACTTATTTCATCTAATTTAGATGCACAAAATAGTTTTTATTTTAAAAAACAAGCACTAAACTATAAAGAACTTACAAAAATAATCATGAAAAAATAAAATCATTGACTTTATTTATTATATTTTATATAATAGAAAAGCATGGGTAAAAGGCAGCAACATAATGTTGTTGTAGCAATCATCTTATCCCTATAGGCGGAGTGCTAGTAACCTCGGCTGCTTTAGATGAACGCACTAATATTAGATGACCTACATAAATTATGTATCGATTCTTTTCCCCATATAAATTAAAGACATATAGGAGGAAAATAAACATGTCAAGATTTACAGGTTCTGACTGGAAGGTATCTAGACGTTTAAACTATTCTATTTCTGGTACAGGTAAAGAATTATTAAAGCGTCCTTATGCTCCAGGTTTCCACGGACAAAAGAAAGCAAAATTAACTGAGTATGGAGTACAATTACAAGAGAAGCAAAAGGTAAGATTCGTTTATGGAATGTCTGAAAAGCAATTCCGCAACCTATTTGATAAGGCTGCTAAGATGGATGGTAAGACTGGTGAAAACTTCCTTAAGTTACTAGAGTCTAGATTAGACAACCTAGTATATCGTTTAGGATTTGCTGCAACTCGTAAGCAAGCTCGTCAATTAGTAACTCATGGTCACATCGTAGTTAATGGTAAGAAGGTAGATATTCCTTCAGCACAAATCAGCGTTGGATCAAAGATTCAATTAAAGGAGTCTTCAAAGGATCTAGCTGTTTGTAAGGCTGCTCAAGAAGGATCATTCACTCGTAAAGAGTATGTATCTTATGATGCTAACACTGGTATTGGTACATTCGTAAGAATTCCTGAGCGTTCTGAGTTCTTAACTGATGTTAATGAGCAATTAATCGTTGAATTCTATAACAGATAATATTAAAGAAAAGGCATCGCAAGATGTCTTTTTTATTATAATATTTTATATAAGAAAAAAGTGATTCATTTGAATCACTAATTTTTTTACTTATTTAATGCGCACTTGTAAGCCATATCAATAAACTTTTGAGAATCTAGAGATGCTCCTCCTACAAGAACTCCATCTACATCTGGTTCCTTAACTAAGGCTTCTACATTAGAAGGATTTACTGAACCTCCATATAAAATTCTCATCTTAGATGCAGTATCTGCACCATAAAGCTCTTCTGCAAAGCTACGTATTAATTTGCATTTATCATTTGCAATCTCTGGTGTTGCAGTCTTTCCTGTACCTACAGCCCAAATAGGCTCGTATGCAAGAATTACCTTATCCATTTTATCCTCTTGAAGACCAATAAGCGCAGCATGCACCTGTCTACGAAGAATATTATCTGTGTTGTGATGAAGATATTGCTCCTCAGTTTCACCAAAGCATATTACAGGAATAAGATTGTGATCTAGAGCTTGAATGGCTTTTTTATTTACATCCTCGTCAGATTCACCAAAATATCTTCTTCTTTCGTTATGTCCTATAAGAACATGTGTTACACCAATAGTTCTAAGCATTTCTGCTGATATTTCTCCAGTATATGCTCCACAGTTTTCATAATGCATATTTTGAGCACCAATTTCTAGATTGTCTCCTTGTCTCTTAACTAATGAGACTAGAAGCATTGCTGGTGGGAATATAATTGTTTCAACCTTATCCCTTGATGGAAGTTTGTCATTAACCTCATAAATGAACTTTAACGCTTCATCATAGGTCTTATACATTTTCCAGTTTCCAGCCATTATAGGTTTTCTCATAGCATTCACCCTTTACAACTTTTTATTTTTTTGTGTTTCTTTTATTAAATATTACTTCTCTAAAATTTCAGCAATATCATTAATAGCGGCTTCAGCTTGATCTCCGTTGGCAACAACCTTAACGTTTTCTCCTGAAGGTACAGCTAGTGACATCAATCCTAAAATTGACTTAACATCAACAACCTTATCCTCATAAACAAGATTGATTTCTACATCATACTTAGATGCAGCTTGAACTACCTTAGCAGCAAGGCTAGCATGAAGTCCTACAGTACTTTTTACTACAATTGTCTTTTCCATATTTCTATTTCCTCCTAATTTGAGTTTTCCTATATTTTTATTTTATCATACTTATATAATATTTATAAAGCATAAAATTAAATTAAGGAGTGCCTAAGGCACTCTTTAATTATTTTACTTGTCATCTACGCATGCAACTCCTGGAAGAGTCTTTCCTTCTAGATACTCTAAAGATGCTCCTCCACCAGTTGAAATATGAGATACCTTTGATGCATAACCAAATTGGATAGCGGCAGCAGCACTGTCTCCTCCTCCAATAATTGTTGTTGCATTCTTCAAGTTAGCTAAAGCCTCACAAATACCAATTGTTCCCTTAGCATAATTTGACATTTCAAATACTCCCATAGGTCCATTCCATACAACTGTCTTTGCAGTTGCAAGAACACTCTGGAATTCCTTTAAAGTCTCAGGTCCAATATCAAGTCCCATTTCATTAGACTTAATATCATTTACAGATGCAATTCTATTTGGAGTATCATTTGAGAACTCAGTTGTAAGAACTGTATCCACTGGAAGAACAATCTTATCTCCAGCCTTTGTTAATAATTCTTTTGCAAGGTCAAGTTTATCAGCCTCACACTTAGAAGCACCAACATTCTTTCCTAATGCAGCAAGGAATGTAAACATCATTCCTCCACCAACAAGAATCTTGTCAGCCTTCTCTATTAATGATTCAATAACTCCAATCTTATCAGATACCTTAGATCCTCCAAGAATAGCTACAAATGGTCTAACTGGATTATCTACTGCTCCTCCGATGAACTTAATTTCTTTCTCTAGTAGGAATCCTGCAGCAGTTTCCTTAATATTAGATGCAATTCCAACATTTGAGGCATGAGCACGGTGTGCAGTTCCAAATGCATCATTTACAAATACATCACCAAGAGATGCCCAGTACTTTCCAAGCTCTGGATCATTTCCAGATTCCTTCTTACCATCAAGATCCTCAAAACGAGTATTCTCGAACATAAGAATATCTCCATCGTTCATATTTGCAATAGCATCCTCAAGTGCTTTACCACGAGTTTCAGGAATGAACTTAACTGGTTTTCCAATCAATTCCTCAAATCTCTTAGCAACAGGAGCAAGTGTATTTGTAAGTTTATCTTCAGCAGTTTTTATTCTACCTAGATGTGAGAATACAATAGCCTTTCCTCCATTATCGATTACATACTTAATAGTAGGTAATGCTTCTCTAATACGGTTGTCATCAGTAATAACCCCATTCTTCATAGGTACGTTGAAATCAACACGCATTAATACCTTTTTTCCTTTAACGTCTAAATCTGTTACGATTTTCTTAGACATAATTAATCATTCCTTTCATAAAATGTATAATTCTACGCCTTTAATTATAACATTATAAAATGTCATTATCAAATAAAATTATAATGAAAATTGATGAAAACATATGAAAACGCATCAATTATAATACTTTGTCTTTAAATATGTGAAATAATCCAGTATTATACTAGCCCTTTTATAGGATTCTTTCATAATATTTTCGCCTATATTAAGTGATAAAAATTCACCATTATTAAATATAATCATAACTTTTCCTTTACTTATTCCACTATACAAAATAGCTTGATAATTAATATAATAATCGATATCACTTAAGGATAATTTTATAAGTAATAAATTACTTGATAAAAATATTGGGGCATTCTTTTTTATTTTAAATAATTCATAAATTCTTTTTTTGTAATAATCATATTTTACTAGATGTTTTTTACATAAAATAGATAATATTGTTTCGTATCCATTATAATGCATAACCTCATTATTATAAAAAACATCTACTTCTCTATTTACTTCTTTTATATAATTTATCATATTTTTTATAAAAAAAATCACCCATTTCTGGGTGATCAATTATTAGTCTTCTTTCTTTAATAAAATATTATCTTCAGTTTCAGCATCGAAGAAATGACACTTGTTCATATCGAATACTAACTTAACTTGTGAATCAAATGTAATGTCATCACGTGAAGGAACTGCAGCAATTACGTTTGCTTCAGAAATTGTAGAATAAATGTTAGTTTCAGCTCCTAAAAGCTCAGCCATATCAACCTTAACATCTACAACAGCATTTGGATATGTTTCAAAGAAGATTGGCTCTTGCTCGTCATGAATATCTTCTGGACGAATTCCAAGCATTACTTTCTTTCCAATGTAATCCTTCTTCTTTAAATCTTCAACCTTACCGAATGGTACTTCAATTACGAATTGTCCATCTTCAGTTGTAAAATTACCCTTTTCATCAACGAATCCTGGGATAAAGTTCATTGGTGGAGTTCCGATGAATCCTGCAACGAACATATTAACTGGGTTATGGTAAACTTCCTTAGGTGATCCTACTTGTTGAACTCTTCCATCCTTCATAACGACAATTCTTGATGCCATTGTCATAGCCTCAATTTGGTCATGTGTTACATAAATAGTAGTTGAGTTTAATCTCTTATGTAATTTTAGAATCTCTCCACGAGTTGAAGCACGTAGTTTAGCATCTAGGTTTGATAGAGGCTCGTCCATTAGGAATACGTCTGCATCACGAACGATAGCACGTCCTAAGGCAACTCTTTGTCTTTGTCCTCCTGATAGAGCTCTTGGCTTTCTTTGTAGGTATTGGTCAAGTCCAAGGATTGCGGATGCTTTACGAACTCTTTCATCAATTTCATCCTCATCCATACGACGTAATCTTAATCCGAATGCCATGTTCTCATAAACTGACATATGTGGATATAGGGCATAGCTTTGGAAAACCATCGCAATTCCTCTGTCCTTAGAAGATACATCATTCATTAACTTACCGTTAATATATAATTCTCCTGCTGTAATATTTTCAAGTCCTGCAATCATACGAAGAGTAGTTGACTTTCCACATCCAGATGGTCCAACAAAACAAATAAATTCCTTGTCTGCAATCTCTAGATTGAAATCAAATACTGCTTGAGTACCATTAGGATATACTTTGTTAACATTTCTTAAACTTAATGTAGCCATTAATAATTTCCTCCTTAGGCAATATCTATTGGTATTATACTAATTTTTTTTAAAAAAATAAATGTGCAATGTGCACATTATTTTCTTATTTCTTTAACAAATAGTAAATTATGAAACCATCAACAAACTTTTTAGGATCATATCCTGTAATTTCAGTAAATCTTTCAAGTTTATTAATCAAAGTATTACGATGCATATAAATAGCATCTGCAGTCTTTGATGTATTCATATTATGTTCTAAGAAAGATAGTAATGTATATTTCATAGATTGGTCATTTAAATATTTACCAAACACTACCTTGTCTAATAAAAAGTGCTTGCCTGATAATATTAACTCCATTATTAGTTCATGTTCATCATATACATTCTTTTTTAATCTTTCATATAAGAAATATTCATCTAATACAGATTGAATCTCATCATTATATCCATCTCTTGATATATATGCATATAATGCTCCATCATATTCCTCAGCGAGACTTGTTAAAGCGTCTTTTATATCATCTTTATTTTCATAATTATGATATATATAAATATTATTACTATTATTTTTAATTTCTATGTTTGTACCAAGTAAACCTTTAAAAAAGTCTCTTAGTTCAGGAGATAATATATTTTCTATACTTTTTAATAAAATATATGATTTATACATAAACCCTATCTCCTTTCAAACACCTATTATCCAATTGAGCCATTCATATTAAGCTTAATTAATCTATTAAGCTCTACTGCATACTCCATAGGAAGTTCAGCACTAAATGGTTCAATAAATCCCATAACTATCATTTCAGTAGCTTGGTCTTCTGTAAGACCCCTACTCATTAAATAGAATAGTTGCTCTTCATTTACCTTAGATACAGTAGCCTCATGTTCAATATACATATCAGCATTTGCACCACTGTTTGTGGGAATTGTATCTGATTTAGATATATCATCTAAAATCAATGTATCACATTCAACATGTGATTTAGCCCCTTTAGCGTTAGGACCACATGATACCATACCACGATAGTTTACAACTCCACCATTACGGCATACAGATTTTGAAATTATTTTAGATGAAGATCCTTCACCTAAATGAATCATTTTAGCTCCTGTATCCTGCAATTGATTTTTTTGTCCTGCAAATGCAATAGATATCATAGTACCTTTTGATTCTTTTCCTTTTAGAATACAAGCAGGATATTTCATATTAAGACCTGCACCAACGTTTCCATCAATCCAGTCCATTTCACCATAATCATCTACTAACGCTCTCTTAGTAACAAGGTTTATTATATTAGTTGCCCAGTTTTGAACAGTTGAATATCTAGCTGTTGAATTCTTTCCAACATATATTTCAACTACTGCGGCATGTAATGAATCCTTAGAATATTGTGGGGCAGTACATCCTTCTACATAATGTATAGATGCATCATCATCTACAATAATAAGTGTACGTTCAAACTGTCCCATACGCTCACTATTTATTCTAAAGTATGATTGTACAGGCTTTTCAAGGTGTACACCTTTTGGTACATAAATAAATGAACCACCTGACCATACTGCACTATTTAGTGCTGCATATTTATTATCTGTTACAGGTACTACTTTACCAATATATTTTTTTACAAGTTCAGGATATTCTCTTAATGCAGTATCAGTATCACAGAATATTACTCCTAAATCTTCAAGTTCTTTTAAGTTTTTATGGTATACTACCTCAGACTCAAATTGGTTTGAAGCTCCTGCAAAATATTTTCTTTCTGATTCAGGTACTCCAAGTTTTTCAAATGTATCCTTAATTTCTGTTGGTACATTATTCCAATCATTTTCAGCACCTTTTGTAGACTTTATATAGTAAGTATACTCATCAAAGTCTATACCTGATAAATCTGGTCCCCATTTTGGGTTGTTTAACTTCTTAAATGCTTGGTAAGCTTTTAATCTAAATTCAAGCATCCATTCTGGTTCATGCTTAGCATTAGATATAAATCTTACTGTATCCTCATTTAATCCTTTACCAGATGTAATGACTGATTTAGTTTCAGTTCTAAATCCGTACTTATAGTCACCTACAAGTTCTTCCTTTTCATCAGACATTACTTCTCACCATCCTCTGAAATAGCCTTTTCAGCGGCCTTCCATGATAGTGTTGCACATTTAATACGTGCAGGGAATTGAGAAACTCCAATATATGCTATTGCTTCTCCAAGTTCTTCCTTCATTTCGTCTGAAATAGGATTAGCTTGAACCATTTGATAGAAGGCCTCAATAATATTTTTAGCTTCTTCTATTGTCTTACCTTTAATAGTTTCTGACATAACAGATGCTGATGAACAGCAAATTGAACAGCCATGTCCATCGTGTCTGACATCAGTTATAACGCCACCATCAATTTTAACTTCTACATTCATATCATCTCCACATGATGGATTGTTCATATGAATAGGTGTATATCCTACTTGATGAAGTAATCCTTTATTATGTGGATTTTTATAGTTATCCATTATTACGTCTCTATATAATTGTTCAATATCATGACTTATCATAATATAAAACCTCCAAATTAGAATTGTTTAAAGAAATCTCTTGCTTCCTTAACACTATTTACTAAATTTTCTACATCTTTCTCTGTTGAGTACATGTAGAATGATGCACGTGTAGTTGAAATTTGATTTAACCAACGTGTAATAAGTTGTGCACAATGATGTCCTGCACGAATACATACACCATTCTTATCATAAATTGTTGCGGCATCATGTGGGTGAACACCCTTAATATTAAAGGCTACAACCCCTGTTTCTGCAGTAGGGTTATAAACCTCTACTGAATCTAGTTCCATTAACTTCTTACGAGCTAATGCTGCAAGACGTGCTTCATGCTCGCTAATATTATCAAGTCCTATTTCATCTAAGAACTCACAAGCTCGTCCAAGTCCAATAACTCCTGCAATAATAGGTGTTCCTGTTTCAAACTTATGAGGAACAGCTTTATATGTTTGAGAGTCTTTATAAACTTCATCAGCCATATCTCCACCAAATTCAATTGGATCCATTTTATCTAAAAGTTCATACTTTCCGTATAATACTCCAATTCCTGTAGGTCCACACATTTTATGTCCTGAAAACGATAAGAAATCGCAATCAAGATCTACTACATCAATTTTCATGTGAGGAACAGCTTGTGCACCATCTACCGATACAATTATACCTCTTTCGTGGCAAATCTTAATAATTTCCTTAATAGGTGTAATATATCCCATTACATTTGATACATATGTTAAAGCTACAAGTTTAGTCTTATCTGTCAAAGCCTTCTTAAAGTTTTCAACAGTAATTCTTCCTTCCTTATCTAGCTCTACATACTTTAGTGTTGCGCCTTTTTTCTTACAAACATTAAACCAAGGCATATGAGATGAATGGTGTTCAAGTTCAGATGTTATAACCTCATCTCCGGCATTAATATATTTCATACCATATGACATAGCCACAAGGTTTAATGACGCTGAAGCTCCACGAGTAAATACTATTTCCTCTTCACGCTTAGCATTCAAAAACTTTTGAATCTTACCTCTAGCACCTTCATATAAATCAGTTGCTCTATAAGATAGGTCATATACTCCTCTATGAACATTTACTCCAAGAGTTGTGTAATAATTTGTTATGCTATCAATAACCTCTTGTGGTTTTAGTGATGAAGCTGCACTATCAAGATAGCTTAGATTTGGATTTTGATTAAGTACTGGGAAATGCTTTCTTATCTCTTCTGTGTTAAGCATTTTATTCCTCCTCTAACATAGATGAAATTGTATTAGAAACTTCTAATCTCTTGTTTTCATCTTTAATATTTTCTAAGAAAGGTGCGATTAATCCTTCAAGAATTAACATAAATGCATCTTTCTTAGGAATACCACGGCTCATTAAATAAAATAATTGTTCTTCACTCATTTTACCAATTGATGCGCCATGATATGCATTTACATTATAATTATCAATAAGTAGTATTGGACGTTCTGTAATGTGAGCATCATCTCCAATAATTATTCCTTTTGATAATTGACGGCAATCATTCTTTTCCATTTGTGGGGCCACAAATCCCGTAGTATCAAAGAATATATCGGCATTTTTAATTGCTACTCCTACATTGTTTATATATGATTTACCGCTAACACTATTATGATTAGTGCGAGTGGTAATAGTTTGTTTTCCATTAATTAATATTAAAAGATTATCAAGAGTAAATGATGCATATTTATCTATTAGATTTACCACTGTATTATCAACTACATTTTTTAATGATACTGTATTCATTTTAACTAGAGATGCGGCATATAAATCAATAGTTCTTAAAACATTAGTTTCTAAAATATTTAATACATCATATTTAACAGATGCATAATTATTAACTTTTAGGTTTACTTGGGAATTGTTAATATCATATTCTAGTATTTGAATATGACTATTTTCTAAGACTTCAATATTATATTCTGTATCTTTTTTATCAAGGATTATTATATCTTGGTCTTTTAAAGTAATATTTTCCATTACTTCTTTTGTGGAGCACGCGCACATGCTTCAAGCATTACATGTGGTTTTTGCTCTTCCTTCTTTTCTATTTCAATTCCAAGTTCCTTTTTAACCCAATCGTATCCTTCTGCATCAATCTTATCAATTAACTCGTTTCCACCATTTTTAACAATCTTACCATTTATTAAAACATGAACATGAGTTGGTTTAATATATTCAAGTAGTCTCTTATAGTGAGTAATTAAAAGTACTCCCATATTTTCTCCTACTAAGCTATAAACATTTTCTCCTACAATTCTTAATGCATCAACATCAAGACCTGAATCTATTTCATCTAGAAGTGAAAAGGCTGGTTTTAACATTTTTAATTGAAGAACTTCATTACGCTTCTTTTCTCCACCACTAAATCCTTCATTTAAGAATCTATGTGATAATCCTTCTGGCATCTTTAAATCAGTACAAGCTTTATCATATTCTTTAATAAACTTAAATAATGATACATCTTTACCTGTAGTAGCTTTCATTGCGGCTCTTACAAAATCACTATTAGTTACCCCTGGTACCTCTGCAGGATTTTGATAAGCTAAAAACAATCCTAATCTTGCACGTTCATCAACACTCTTATTTAATATTGATTCACCATCAAATAAAATGTCTCCTTCTGTAACTATATATTTAGGATTTCCCATAATTGTATTTACTAGAGTAGACTTACCATTTCCGTTAGGTCCCATAATTGCATGAACCTCTCCTGTATTCATAGTAAGACTAAATCCTTTTAATATATCCATCCCTGTATCTTGAGTTTTAGTATATAAATTCTTTATCTCTAATGTGTGTGCCATAATATCACTCCTAATACTACTATCCTATTTTCAATAATACTAAAGTATTATACATTTCATATGGCTTTATTGTCAATTATAATGCTCATTTGCCAATCAAAATGAGGCATTCAATTAAGAATACCTCATAGACTTATTAATTATTTAATTAAATCCTTTAGTTTTTTTATTTCTGTTGCGTAATCTGTTTCATTACTTACAGGTGTTTCAAGGCATTTAGGAAGTTCTTTAAATCTATCATCATTAATTAGACGTTCAAATAAAGAATATCCTATATTACCTTCTCCTATTAATTCGTGACGGTCCTTATGAGAACCTAATGTATTCTTAGAATCATTTAAATGTATTGCCTTAAGTTTGTTAAGCCCTATTATTCTATCAAATTCATTAAATACCTCATCATAATTATTAACTATATCATATCCACCATCAAATATATGGCATGTATCTAAGCAAACTCCAATATGTTCTTTATAATCAAGTCTATCAATTATAGCTTTAAGTTCTTCAAATGTTCTTCCAATTTCAGAACCTTTACCAGCCATAGTTTCAAGTAATATTGTAGTTTTCATATCTTTATACATTACCTTATTTAAGATTTCAACTATTTTATTAATACCTACCTCTACCCCTTGACCAGTATGAGAGCCCGGATGAAAATTATATAAGGCTGAAGGAAAATATTCAAGCGTTTCTATATCCTCTTTCATTGCGTTTAATGCAAACTGTCTTGCTTCTTCTTTTTCTGAGGCAAGATTATAAGTATATGGAGCATGACAAATAAGTGGTCCAAAATCATGTTCTTTAGCATATTCTAAAAATGCATTTATATCGTTTGTATCAATTGCCTTTATAGCTCCACCTCTTGGATTTCTAGAAAAATACTGATAAGTATTTGCCCCAACAGATGTTGCGACTTTAGCAGCTGCTAAATATCCTTTAGATATAGATAGATGACATCCTATATAATTCTTCATTTAAATCACCTCAACGAAATTAACATATTCTTGATTTTTTATTTTTAAAAGTACATCAGACCTTCTAAGCTTTGATTTAGACACATAAATAGAAAGCGTATATACTGATAGTCCTGTATTTGCGTATGCTGGATCATATGTAATAGCATTTATTACCAAGCCATCATTTCTAAGCATATCTATAAGTTTCTTTAAATCAGGCCTTGTTAGAAGTTCAACATGTATATCAAATTCTTTACTATAAACCTGTATTGCACGTTCTAAATGTGGCATTATAGTAAGAGTTATAATCATTACTACAAATGCTACTAAAGCTATCATATAATAACATGTACCAATAGCTATACCTATTGCGCATGATGCCCAAAGAGCTGCAGCTGTTGTTAATCCTTTAACCTGTGAACGTGTAGTTACAAGAATAGTTCCTGCACCTAAAAATCCCACACCTGTAATAACTCCTGCAGCAAGTCTTGCGTTATCAGCTTGATCTGCCAAAGCAAGATTTACCATCATACACACAGCAGACCCTAGTGTTACAAGAATGTATGTTCTAAATCCTGCTGTATGATGTTTTGTAGATCTTTCACATCCTATTATTCCACCAAGAAGGAACGCTAATGCTATTCTAAATAATATACTTCCAACACTCATCGGATTATAACTCCATTCTCCCATAAGTTTTGCAAGTGGATCAACTAAACTATATACCATATTAATCCCTCATTTCTTATATATATTTATTATATCATTAAAACTCAAAAAAAGGGCCTACTTTTCAGTAGGTCCCAAATTGATTTATTAAGCGTTATACTTAGGGTTGTTTAATAATTCCATATAATGTTCGAAACGATGTTGAGCATCTTCCTTATTAAACTCAAGTAAAGCCTCAGCCTTTTCAGGGTTAACCTTAACAAGTTGAGAATAACGTCCTTCGTTCATTAAGAAGTCATGATATTTCTCCCACTTAGGTTCCTTAGAAGAATCTAATTGGAATGGATTCTTTCCTTCCTTAGCTAAATCTGGATTGAATCTAAATGTTGGGAAGTATCCACATTCAGTAGCAAGCTTAGCTTCATTTTGTGCCATATATAATCCTGACTTAATGTTATGAGCAATACATGGTGCATAACAAATAACGATTGATGGTCCTTTATAAGCTTCTGCTTCCTTTAATGCCTTGATTACTTGGTTTTGGTTAGCACCATGGCAAACTGTTGCGACATATACATGTCCATAAGACATAGCTATTGAAGCTAAATCCTTCTTCTTAGCACGTTTTCCTGATGCAGTAAACTTAGCGATTGATCCAGTTCTTGAAGACTTAGAAGATTGTCCTCCAGTATTTGAGTAAACCTCAGTATCTACTACTAAGATATTTACATCCTCATTGTTAGCGATAACATGGTCAAGTCCACCATATCCGATGTCATATGCCCATCCATCTCCTCCGATGATCCATTGAGAAATCTTAACTAGGTATTGTTTTAAATCAATAATATCCTTAGCAAATGATTGTGTATCATTTTCAAATGCAGCAACAATTTGAGGTGCAAGTTCCTTAGTCTTAGCTCCATCAGCTCTGTTAGCTACCCAAGCCTCACATAGAGTCTTTTGAGTCTCATTCATCTTATCATAGTTAGAAACCATAATATTTTGAACTCTATCTCTCATAGTCTCTGTAGCAACTCTCATTCCGAATCCAAACTCAGCGTTGTCCTCGAATAATGAGTTAGCCCAAGCTGGTCCTCTTCCTTCAGCATTAGTTGTATATGGTGATGAAGGGAATGATCCTGAATAAATTGAAGTACATCCTGTAGCGTTAGCAACCATCATTCTATCTCCGAATAATGTAGCTACTGCCTTAACATATGGAGTTTCTCCACATCCACCACAAGCTCCTGAGAACTCAAATAATGGTTTAGAGAATTGAACATCCTTAGCTGTATTAATTCCAGCAAGGTCTCTCTTATATGTTACATGATTATAGAAGTAATCACAAACTTTATCCTCTTGCTTTTCAAGTGCAACAGAAATTGGTTGTGGTTTTAATGCCTTAGCAGTTACCTCAGCACCAGTCTTCTTATCGATTTCCTTATTCTTTGGATTTCCTGGACATACAGTAATACATACTCCACATCCTGTACAATCAAGAGGTGATACAACGATAGTAAATTTATATCCCTTGAACTTAGGTCCCATTGCATCAAGTAATACATGATCAGCAGGTACTCCAGCAGCTTCCTTCTCATCAACTAAGAATGGACGAATTGCAGCATGAGGACATGCAAATGCACATTGGTTACATTGAATACAGTTTTCAGCTCTCCATAATGGTGTATGAGTAGCTGTTCCTCTCTTCTCGTATGCAGCAGTTCCAGATGGCATATGTCCATCTCTTAAATCCTTGAATGCTGATACTGGTAGAGAATCTCCCTTAATTGCGTTCATAACATCAGCAATGTTACGTACAAATTCAGGACGAGACATATCAACTGTCTTAACTTCATCAGTTAAGTTAGCCCACTCAGGTTTTACAGCAACTTCAACTAGTAAATCTCCACCCATATCAATTGCCTTATGGTTTTGATCAACTAGTTCTTGTCCCTTACGAGCATAAGTCTTAGTTGCGAATTCCTTCATATGCTTCTTAGCTTCTTCGAAATCCATAATATTTTGATTTAACTTGAAGAATGCAGATTGAATTACTGTATTAACTCCCTTACCACCTGTAAATCCACAGTCCTTAGCAGCTTGGTAAGCATTGATAATATAGAATTTAGCTTTCTTCTCAGCAAGTAATCTCTTATATTTGTTAGGTAATAATTGTTCGATGTTTTCAGCAGGAACAGAAGTATTTAATAAGAATGTTCCTCCATTTCTTAATCCATCGATCATATCAAACTTTGTAAGGTATGCATCAGTTGAGCAAGCTACAAAGTGAGGGTTGTTAACAAGATATGTTGACTTAATTGGCTTCTTACCAAAACGTAAGTGTAATCTTGTTGATCCTCCAGACTTCTTTGAGTCGTATGCAGCATATGATTGTGCATATAGAGTTGTATAATCTCCAACGATCTTAGAGATATTCTTACAAGCTCCAACGATTCCGTCTCCTCCAAGTCCATAGAATAATAACTCAGTAGTTCCCTTATCAGCAGTATCAATGTGTTTCTTAATATCAAGAGATGTATAATTTACATCATCATTAATACCTACTGTGAAACGAGTCTTTGGATTAGACTTCTTTAAGTTATCAAATACAGCATTAATCATATCTGGTGTTACGTCCTTAGAAGAAAGTCCATAACGTCCTCCAATGATTACTGGCTGTTTTTTAGCTCCATAGAATGCAGCCTTAATATCTAAGTATAATGGCTCTCCAATTGAACCTGGCTCAATTGTACGGTCAAGAACTGCAATACGCTCTACAGTCTTTGGTAAAACCTTAAACATATACTTAGTTGAGAATGGACGGTATAGATGAACCTCTAATAATCCGACCTTCTTATGTTTCTTAGTTAAGTAATCAACTACTTCCTCTGCACATTGACATGCTGATCCCATAGCAACGATTACATCTGTAGCATCCTCTGCTCCATAA
>CAZJAM010000027.1:0-18697 GCA_964544095.1 uncultured Anaeroplasmataceae bacterium
AGCACAAATGCTGTCCCATTTAAAGACAGCATTTATATTATTTTCTTAGCACAACAACTGCAAAACTTCTTTATTCCTTATTCTCTTTTGCTTCTAAGAACTTTTGCTGCATAGTTTTATTACCACGAGTTAACTTCTTAACTGATAAATCTTGTGCTTTATCATTCGCAAGTCTTAATTGTTCTTGCGATTTAGTTAATTCATCTTTAACTTTTTGTAATGCTTGAATTGATTTATCAATATCATCAATAGCCTTTGTGAAATGATTCTTTGCACCTTCATAATTCTTTCCAAATTTTTCTTGGAATTCTATTAATTTATCCTCAAAGTTTGTAACATCAATATTTTGCATTCTTGATATTTCAAGTTCTTTTAATGTATTAATACTCTTTTGTGCTGCATTTCTTAACATTGTAATAATTGGAATAAAGAATTGAGGACGTATTACATACATCTTATCATACTTATAAGATACATCTACAATTCCATAATTATAAAGTTCAGAATCAGTCTCAAGTAGTGATACAAGTACTGCATATTCACAGTTCTTTTCTTTTCTATCTTTATCAAGTTCTTTAAAGAAATCTTCATTCTTATGTTTTGTGGCAGTAGTATCTGCCTCATTCTTCATTTCAAACATAATAGAGATATATTCTTTCTTATTACCCATATCATCTAAATAGAAATCTCTAAATATGAAATCTCCTTTACTTCCTGACTCTTTTGATACATCATTATCCTTCTCAAAATATGCATTTGGGAATAATGGTCTTATTTGATTAAATGAAGCATTACAATGCTGCTCTAGAGTTTCTCCAAGCATTTTTGTAGAAAGTTTAGCTTTCATATCTCTTAATCTAGTAATTTCATCATCTTTATCACTAATAGATGTTTCATATTTAGATTTAAGTTTTTGAATCTCTTGTTCTTTTTCATTAATTTTAATTTGTAGATTGTATTCTGCTTCCTTATCTTTAGATGATAATTGATTTTTTAAATCAATAATCTCTACATTAAGTTTTGAGACTTCATCCTTAGATTTATTTGCTTCCTCAATTTTTGTTAGTTCTATTTGTGATTTTAATTGTTCATTTAGCTTTGCGATTAATGTATCTTTCTCATTAATCTTTGTTTGAAGTTTAAGTTCATTTTCTTGATCTTTCTTATTAATTTCAGCTCTAAGTTTTAAAATCTCTTCATTTAAAACTCTAACCTTATCATTATTTTCATTGATTGCTTTCTCTTTTGTAAGCTCTATTTCTTGCTTAACTTTAGTATTTAAAGCAACAATTTGATTTTTTAAGTCAATTATTTCTTTATCTGATTTGTTTTTAGCTTCAAGTAAAGCTTTTTCCTTTTCACCTTCAAATATTTCTTTTTGAACATTAAGTTTTGCGTTATATGCCTTATCTTTACCTGCCTCAATTGCTTCATTAATTTGATTATCATCAATTGATGAAAGGTTAGATAGATCAATATAATCTCCCTTCTCTGCATCACTTTCTAGAACTAATGTGTTCTTATCTTTTACTAATACATTTATTTCTTTCATATGAATCCCTCCTATGCTTGTATCATAATTGTACTTTATTAAAAACATAAATGCTGTCCAAAAAACGGACAGCATATATTTAAAAAACTTCGAGCAACTTAATCTAATTTTTTTCTATAAACTTCACACTTGAAGTATTAGTTTTATCCATTACTACAATTAAACATCTTTGGTGTGGACCAGTTGCATCTTTCATATTACTTTTCTTTAATTTGTAATATATATTTAATTGTTCTTCTTTAATTGAAATTTTATCAATTAGATAATCTCTAGGTGAAGTAGACGCAAAAGTATATAAATATATTATTTGTTTATCAAAATCTATAGTTAACATATTCTCATTAAATATAGTATTATATGTATCTATGTTATCAATAATGAATGTTCTATCATCTGGAGATGTTTCATCATAATAATATGCATCTATAGCATAATCAAATTCATTGTAAAGAGGATTTAGGTATTCTGCGCCTCTTACCTTATTTTCTTCAAGAAATGATGATAGAATCCAATCACTAGATTGGCTATACATAATAGCTTTATATTTATTTTTAGAACAAGAACTTAAAGGACATATAATGATAATAAATATCAAACAAATGGAAATAAAGTATGGCTTAATTAATAGTTTTAATTTACAAATACTAAAATCATTCATCACTTTGTCCTCCCATCATTAATATAGATAATTTCAAAATTTAAGGGGATTATTTAACATCATATTATTTGAAAGCCTCATTATTTTATTGTTTCACGTAATTTTATAATGTTTTTACGAGAATAGCTAATAGATTACGAGAATAAATCAGGTATGTTAAATATAAATTAATAATATCATTCCATATCTAGATTAGATAAATCTTTATTCCATTTAAATTTAAGTATTGAAATTAAAGTCATAAATAAAGGTATTATAATAAATAAATAGAATGAGGCTTGTGGATTTACATCTGATTTAATACAAACAAAAATAAAATCTAAAATGAATCCTATAATACATATTATATCAATTATTAAACCTTTAATATTTTTAAGTGGGTTTAATAAAAATAATAATGGTATTATTAATAATAATATTGATATTATAATGTTTTTATTATTACGCACATTATAAAATAATGTGTTATATATTGTATTATCTGCATCTTCTATATCATAAAGAGATAGTTTAAAAAAGAATATTCCTGCAATTACAAAATTAGCGATTGTAAGATATAGGAATGGATTTATATTAAACTTTGATTTAATAGGTTCTATATCAAGAGTTTTTGTAAATCCTTCGTTTTTCTCTAGTGCTCTAAATAGTGGTATTCCAAGTAGGGATACTACTACAAACTCACCTAAAAATATTGTAGTGATAGTTATAGGGATAGGTAAGTCATAAACTAAAGATAGTTCAAGTCCCACAATTATTCCATTAAAAATGGAAGGGAATAGGGATGATATCTCTAAGTTTTTAATAAACATCATAGGTATCGAAGACACTGCTGTCGCAAGTGTTCCAAACACTATGTCAGCCCACCCTACTGGTGAAAATAAGTTAGCGACAAAACATCCAAGTATCATAGATATTGAATATCTCTTCTTATAGATTATAAGGATCATTAATACTTCTGATATTCTAAATTGTACGTCACCATAAGAAAGTGGCGTAAGTGCTAATGTTAACACTGCATATAAGGCAGCGATTATAGATATCTCTGCAATCTCTCTAATTCGTAATTTATTCATTTTTTATACCTCTCTTTTTATAAGCTGGTTATTAGAGTGAACAGCTTATTCATTTTTATAATTGTCGATGAAAAATTCACCTTTTAATGTATCAGGTTCATGTTTGTATAAACCTTCAAATCCTAACTCTTCTACTGCTTTATAAAGAGTTATCGCAACACAGTTAGATATGTTTAAAGCTCTTACTTTATCTGTTGTAGGAATTCTAAAACATCTATCTATGTTATCATGAAGTATTTCATAAGGAATACCTGTTGATTCACGTCCAAACATAAAATATATTTCTTCATTATCATCTCTTAAATTTAACTCAGATGGATTTTTATGTCCATACCTGGTAAGATAATAAATATTTATATTTGGATGTTTCTTACAAAAGTCATTATAATCATCATACGTTTCATATTCTAGTTCATCAAAATAATTAACGCAAGACCTTTTTACTCTTTTATCATATAGATTAAAACCAAGTGGAAATATTAAATGAAGCTTTGCGTTAAATCCTACGCATGAGCGAATAATGTTACCACAATTCTCTGCGATTTCTGGTTCATATAATACAACATTAATCTTCTTCATATTCTTCACATGTAAGAGTATATGCGTCACAGTCCATTACCTTAGCTCTTACAATATCTCCTATTTGTTTTTCAGAGTGACACGCAACATAAACACATCCATCAATATCTTCTGGCGCAAATTGGTATGATCTTCCATAATACATAAAATTATCTGGATCATAGCCTTCAATTAAAACTTCTTCTATTTCACCTAAATGAGATTTATTTTGTGATAGTGATATATCATATTGTGTATCCATTACAAAGTTATAACGTCTCATTTTCTCTTCTTCAGAAATCTCTTGAGGCATCTTATATGCCTCTGTACCTTCTTCAGGTGAGAATGTGAAACATCCAAGCTTATCAAATTTAACATCTTTTATGAATTCACAAAGATTATGAATATCTTCTTCAGTCTCACCTGGGAATCCTACCATAATAGTTGTACGTATACATGCATCTGGTATTTCTCTTCTTATCTTATGAAGTAAGTCTAATATCATTTGCTTATTAGATCTACGTCTCATAAGTTTTAATATCTTATCCTCACTATGTTGAATAGGAATATCAAAATATTTCATCATCTTAGGTTCATTCTTAATAAAATCTATAAGCTCATCTGTTACAATTTCAGGATATAGATAGAATAGGCGAACCTTAAAATCACCGTCTAGTGCACAAATCTCTTTTAGTAAGTCTGTAAGCATTAATCTTCTTTCAAGATCAAAGCCATAATTTGTTGTATCTTGTGATACAATACATAATTCTTTAACTCCATCTTTTATATGGACCTTGCATTCATTTATTATATCATCAATAGTTCTTGATTTAAGTCTTCCACGAATTAAAGGAATTGCGCAGAATGCACATCTATTAAGACATCCATCAGATATACGAACATAACGTGTATAAGGAAGAGAGGCATCATATACTCTATCAGCAAAATTCATACAAACATCTGTATTTGCGTTTATGTTTAAAACCTCACAAATAACATCTGATAAATGAATATAATCTTTTATTTGAACAAATCTATCTACTTCAGGTAATTGTTCAATTAATTCATCTTTATAACGTTGGGCAAGACAACCAAAAACAATAAGTTTTTTGTTGCCTGTTTTATAATCAATTATATCAAGTATTGTATTAATTGCTTCCTCACGAGCAGATTCAATAAATGCGCAAGTATTTACACAAAGTAGGTCAGCCTCTTTAGGATCTGCTACAGGCATAATACCTAAATTTTTACATACACCAAGAATCATTTCAGAGTCAACTCTATTTTTATCACAACCTAGAGTTTGTAAAAATACTTTCATTTCCTCATACCTCCAAATAAAGTTTCAAATAAAGATAACACATCATCTACTTGAAATGATTTATGAAGCCCAAAAGCACATTCATTAGAGAAATGCTCACAATTATTATTAATTAAATCATATCCAGTATCGCCTAAATGTGCTTTTGCGTATTCTACAACTTCTTCTGGTTTTCTTTTCTTTTTTAAGTCTTCTTCACTGTACTCAGCAACTTCTAAAACTCCACCCTTTAAAAATTCATCAAGGCTTGTCTCAATAACCATTGCCTTTGAAGGATCTAGTTCTCCTGTTGTAGAACCAAATTGAATAACTCTATCATTACCAATATAAATACCATGGTGAGAATATAAGTTTCTTTGAACTCTTATTTGATCTCCCATAACTGGTTTTTTATTAGAAACAAATTCCATATTTTATAGCTCCTTTGAATCTAAGATGATGGTAACAGGGCCATCATTTAGAAATGATACCTTCATATCAGCACCAAATATGCCACATTCTACATGAAGGCCATATTCATTTCTTAATATATCATTAAATTTATCATATAAGGTTTTAGCTTTTTCACCTGGCATTGCAGATGTAAATGATGGACGGTTTCCATGACGCGCATCTGCATATAATGTAAACTGTGAAACAGATAAAATTGAACCACCTATATCTTTAAGCGATAAATTCATTTTATCAAAACTATCGTTAAATACTCTAAGTCCTGCAACCTTTTTCGCAAGTAGATTTAATTCACTATCTGTATCTGTTAAAGTAAAACCTACAAGAATCATGAATCCATTATCACACTTACCTGTAATATTTCCATCTACTTTGCATACTGCATCTTTTACTCTTTGTACTATAACTCTCATTATTGATTATCCCTTTCAATATTTATAACTTGTTTAATCTTCTTTAAATTAACTATTAAAGTATTTAAATCTGTTGTACTCTTAACTAAGAATTTTAATTTTACAAGGGATTGAAGATTATCATTATTATTACATGAAATAGATAATACATTAAGTCCTGATTGTGATACTACATTAATAATATCTGCAACTAAAGTTTGTGCTTGAGTCGCACTTATTTTAATCCATGCAGGATATTGTCTTGTAATATTCTTAGCCCATCTAAGCTCTAATAGTCTATTAGATGTTAAGAACTCTAAGTTATTACATCCACTTCTATGTACAACTATTCCATTACCCTTAGTTATATATCCCCAAATCTTATCTCCTGGAATTGGTGAACAACAATTTCCAAGTTTTATTTGTGGATTTGTAAGTCCATCAACAATAACTCCTGTTTCACTCTTAGTAGAAGTTTCACTAAGTATTCTATTATTCTTATCTATTGCCTTCTTTAAAGCTTCATCTTGGCTTTGCATATTACCAAGAAGCTTTGAAGATACTGTTTTTACAGATATTACTCCTTTACCAATAGAAAGGTATAGGTCTTCAAGTGTTTCTAAAGATTGTTTTGAGAAGTTTTCTTTTACAAATCTATCAGTAAGCTCAATATCTATTTGTTGAGTTACCATTTCTTTTTCTAAGGCATCCATTCCTTGAGATACCAAAACATCATGATTTTGTTTATTTAAGAAAGCTTTAATCTTATGTTTAGCGTTAACTGTCTTACATATATTTAGCCAATCTTCAGATGGTCCAAATGATGTTTTTGATGTACGAATTGAACAAATATCTGAAGTTTGTAATTCATATGAAAGTGGGACAATACGACCATTAACTGTAGCGCCTACACAAGTATTACCTAAGTTTGTATGAATTCTATAGGCAAAATCTATTGGAGTCGCTCCAACAGGTAGGTCTATAACCTCACCTTGTGGAGTATAGACATAAATGTATTTTTCTAAATAGTCTTGATGTACTGCGTCTACATATGCTTCTGCATCTGCATCATTTTCATTGTATTGCATAAGCTCACCATACCATTTAAGCTTTTTTGCAATCTCAAATTGTTCTCTATCTTTAGAATATTCAACATTTTCTTTATATGCCCAGTGTGCCGCAACTCCTAGTTCAGCAATTGTATCCATTTCTTTAGTTCTTATTTGAATCTCAAATGTTTGTCCTTCATGCGCAATAACTGTTGTATGAAGTGATTGATACATATTAGGCTTTGGTACTGCGATATAATCTTTTATACGTGCAGGTATTGGTGTATAGTGAGAGTGAATAATACCTAAGATTTGGTAACATTCCGCAACCTCATTTACAATTACACGAAGAGCGAATATATCATATAAATCTTCAAATTTCTTATTTTGTGATTTCATCTTTTTATAGATTGAATAAATACCTTTTATTCTACCTTTAATAGAAAAATCACGAACATTAGAAGCTTCTTTTAAAAGATATCCTGTAATCTCTTTACTCATTTTAGAGATTATATCATCTTTAGAATTCTTCTTTTCTTCAATTTTAGTTTTAATTTCTTCATATGCTTCAGGATCTAGATATTTTAGTGATCTATCTTCAAGCTCAGCTTTAATAGCGAATATTCCTAGTCTATGGGCAAGTGGCGCATAAATCTCTAATGTTTCATTTGAAATTCGCTTTTGTTTATCAGGCGCCATTGCGTCCATTGTACGCATATTATGAAGACGGTCTGCAAGCTTTACTAAAATAACTCTTATATCTTTTGCCATCGCAAGTAACATTTTTTGATGTGTTGCGGCTTGTTTTTTCTCAAGTGAGGCAAACTTTAATTGTGATACTTTAGTAACACCATCAACAATTTCTGCAACGTCAGGATTAAACATAGTCTTTAAATCCTCAAGTGTTGTGTCAGTATCTTCAACAACATCATGCAAAAGACCTGCACAAAGTGTATTTGGTCCTACATGAAGGTCTGCTAAGATATAAGTTACCGCAATAGGGTGAACAATATATGGTTGTCCACTCTTTCTAAACTGATTCTTATGCTTTTCTGCTGCAAGTTGATAAGCTTTTCTTATTAAATTTAAATCTTCTTCTTTATGAATATATGTATTTATTAAAACATATAGCTCATCAAAAGTATGCTCTGGCATAATAATCACTTCCTAAATTTTTTACTCTATAGTTGTTGTATCCTTTATAAGAGATATAACATTATAACCCTTTAATTTATCACGGCCATTACGGTCTGTAAGTTCTAGTAAGGCTGCACATCCTACTACATTTCCACCAAGCTTTTCTACAAGATCTATAGTAGTTTTTAATGTATTTCCTGTTGAAAGCTTATCATCAATTATAACGATTCTATAATTCTTTTTAATCGCATCGTTGTGACATGCAAGCTCTTTAGTGGCACCAGTCTCAAGCGAATATGAAGATTGTGCGAACTCTCTTGTTAAATTCTTTGGATTTCTTACAGGTACAAAACCAATACCAAGACGTGACGCTACGGCAGCACCTAAAATAAATCCTTTTGATTCTGGAGATACAATTAAATCAGGCTTAAGCTTTTTTGAAAATTTAGTTAATTGCTTAACTGCTTCCTTAAATGCTTCCCCATGTTCAAATATAGGGGTTAAATCCTTATGAGACTTACCTTTTTCATCAAATGATTCAATATTATAAACATAATCTTTCAAATTCATAAAAAACACCTCTTTAACTTACAAATATCATATACATTATATCATAATTATTATATCAAAATAAACTAAAAGGCAGTAAAATCCGCTAATTTTATGATATAATTTTATTGATTTGAGGTGATTTATTTATGCAACCACTTGCTTATAGAATAAGACCTAAAAAATTTTGTGATGTTATTGGTCAAGATCATTTAGTAGGAAAAAATGGTGTTATTACTAAAATGATTGAAAAAAATCAATTTTTCTCTCTTATATTATATGGAGAACCTGGATGTGGTAAAACCACAATAGCTACTATTTTATCTTCTTATTTTGAACCAAATGTTTTTGAGTTTAACGCATCCGTTGATAATAAAGATAAGCTTAAAGAAATATTTTCATCATCAGATTATTACAATAATACTTTTGTAATAATTGATGAGATTCATAGAATGAAAAAAGATATCCAAGATTATCTTTTGCCATATCTTGAAAAAGGAAAGATTACAATTATTGGGCTTACAACAGAAAATCCTTATATTTCAGTAAATCCTGCCATAAGATCAAGATGTCATATATATCAGATGCATCCTATTACAAAAAGTGATATTATTCTTCTTTTAAAAAATACTATAAAAAAAGAGGGTATGTTTAAAGAGAATAATATAAGTGAGGAAGTATTAGAATTTATTGCAGATAAATGTGGATGTGAAATAAGAACGTCTTTAAATATGCTTGAATCTCTTACACTATTAGATGGTGAAATTACAATAGATAAGGCTGCTGATATAATTGGTAAAAGGCCATTAAAGTTAGATGATAAGGGCATATCTTATTATGATATACTTTCAGCATTCCAAAAATCTATAAGAGGTAGTGATGTAGATGCATCACTTCATTATCTTGCGCGTCTTATAAAGCTAGAGGATATTGAAATTATTACAAGAAGACTTACAGTAATCGCATATGAAGATATAGGTCTTGCAAACCCTGGATGTGGACCTAAAGTTATTGCCGCATGCACTGCTGCTAAAAACCTAGGTTTTCCTGAGGCAAGAATACCTTTAGCCGCAATTACTATTGACCTAGCACTTTCACCTAAATCAAATTCAGCTGAAGATTCAATAGATAAGGCTTTAACTGATTTAGAAGATACTGCTTCATATGAAATACCAAAACATATCCTTAACCGTGAAATTAAGGGTGGGGCAAACTATTTATACCCTCACGACTATCCAGATGATTTTGTGTCACAACAATATATGCCCTCTTCTCTTTTAAGTCATACTTACTATAGTGGGAAGGAAACTGGAAAATATGAGAAAGCTTTAAAAGAAAGAAATGAATATTTAAAGAAATTTTTGCGTGAAGCCAAATAAAAGAAAGGACCTATACCAAATCTCTAGTATGGGTCCTTTTATATTTTAAGCAGCTTGTGGATTTAACTTCTTTTGTTTAATGGCTTCTACATCTGTTGAAATTAAAACTGGAATTATTATTGGATTACGTCTTGTATATTTATAGATTAATCTTGAAACTTCAGTTTTTAAATCATTTTTGTAAGATGCCCAGTCAATAAATTTATTTACTAAATATTTTAGTGAAACTTTAACAAATATCTTACGGAATAAGTCCATCATATCACAATCCGGCGCACTAAAGTTAAACCCTTTAGCTACTACCTCAGGTCCTGATACGATTTTTTTGGTCCTAGGGTTGATGTTCGCGATAATCATTACTACCCCATCTTCAGCAAGAAGCTCACGGTCACGCATTACAACGTCACCAACATCTCCTACTTGCTTACCGTCGATATTTATTTCTCCAAACATAACATCGCCTGTAATTCCTAAATATTTTCTATTATCAAATGAAACAACATCACCATTATCAAGAATTATAATTCGGTCTTTTGGCGTACCAACGCACTCGGCAACACTAATAAATCCATATTGGTGTCTATATTCTCCTATAACAGGGATAATATATTGTGGCTTTGTAACGTTAATCATTTCCTTTATCTCCTCACGTGAAGCGTATGGAGATGGCAATAGATTAGCGTTAAATACCTTAACCTTAGTTGTAACTTTATAAATCATATCAAGTGTGCGGGCAGCCATCTTTTCAGTACCAAGGTATGGAACTGTAAGTACTACTACGGTATCATTTTGTTCCATCTTTATAAGCCTATCAATACCTTTAGACATACGCTGAAGCATATGATAAGGCTCATGACGCTCACCAGTCACAACTACAACTAGGTCTTTTTCATTATTTTTAGTCTTTTCGTCTATAAATCTTAAATTTACTAAGAATTCTTCTGGAACCTTTAAATATCCTAGGTTCATAGCTTGATTTACAATTCGTTGAGTCTTACGACCTATAATCGCAACTTTCCTATTAAACGAAACTGCGATATTAATTATTTGCTGAATTCTTTGAATATCACCTGAAAATAATGAGAATATTATTCTATTTTCATTTGAAATAAATATTTGTTGAATTCTTTGCTTGAACTCTAAGATTGTACCACGAGATGCATCATTATTAGCTCCTAAGGAACCACATAACAAGGCAAGTACTCCTTCTTTAGAGAAATGAGTTAAATTACTATACATTCTTTGATAGTCTACTTTTGCATTCTGATCAAATGAATAATCAGATGTATAAATTATATTTCCATCATTTGTCTTTATACATATTCCAAGACATCCTGGAATATTATGCGCAACTATAAAGAATCTTACAACTACTCCATCAAAATCGATTTTTGACCTGTCGTCAACAACAACTAGGCGCTCATCCTCATTTATTTTGATATTATCACTATTAAGTTGATCACGTACTAACGCAATTGTGAATTCACTACCGTAAGCCTTACAAGAAAGACATTCTAAAATCTTTCCTGCTGCCCCTATATGCTCAACGTGACCATTTGTTAAAAATATACCTTTAACTCTATCTTTGTTTTCTTCTAAATATGAAATATCTGGTACAATTCTATCTACACCATACAATTCTGATGTTGGAAACTTAATACCGGCATCTAATATAAAAATCTTAGAATCAACCTCAACACAATAAAGGTTTTTACCATTTTCTTGAAGTCCACCAAGCGCGAAAATATTTATTTTACTCATAATAAATTAACTTACCTATGTAAGCAAATTCCTCCTTTCAATTTTTCCAAATCGTTTCTTTTTGTATAACTATATTATCATACTTTCCAACTTTTCGCAACTAATTATTATTTTTTATGTTAAAATATTTGTAAGGTGATATTTGTGATAAATTATCCAATAAAAAAGAAAACTAGCACAGAAAATAATAATATAATTGAACATAAAAAGCCAAAATACGAAAACGCAAACATGGCACATCGTGGAATGAATCTTGAAGCATTAATCAATGATTCAAACGAATATTATAGATTAGAAGATATTGCGGTTATATATAAAAAACCTGTACCTGTTCAAATAGTTAAAGTAGATTACCCATCAAGAAATAAAGCTGTAATTACTGAAGCTTATTATAAAATACCATCTACTACTGACTATAATGGAATATATAAGGGTAGGTATATTGATTTTGAGGCAAAGGAAAATAAAAATAAAACATCATTTCCACTCGCAAACGTTCATCCTCACCAAGTTGAGCATTTAAAAGCTATTGCACGTCATGGTGGAATAGGATTTTTAATAATATATTGGATTCACCATAATGAATTCTTTTTATATCCAATAGAACGATTCGCTCCACATTTTGATGAATACTTAGGTAGTGGAAGAAAATCTATTGTATATGAAGATTTTAAGAAAGAGGCTTACCTTATAAGTGAAAAATATAGGCCACGTCTTGATTTCTTATCTGTTATTGATGATTACTTACTTAAATAAAAATCTACCGATTTTGGTAGATTTTTTTCTTATAAAAAGAGAGAAGGTCAGTGTCTCACGACATTGACCTAAAAAAGGGGGGGTTGTGAATTTTGAATTCACAGGGATTTTGTGTACTTAACTAAAGTACAAACTCATTCTACACTATTTTGTTTCAATTGTCAACTACCAAATACTCGTAAAATGCGTCAAATTTTAATTTTTTGTTATTTTTTTTTTTTTTTTGATTTAAGTATACGCGCGTATAATTAAAATTTGATTGATACAATAAAAAAACAAGCAGTATTTCTACTGCCTGTCTTATTTAATATTACATTGACTCGTGAATAGTACGAGCAATAACGTCATCTTGTTGTTCCTTAGTTAGGTTGATAAACTTTACTGCATATCCTGATACACGAATTGTTAATTGAGGGTACTTCTCAGGGTGTGCTTGTGCATCTAATAATAAGTCACGATCAAATACGTTAACATTTAGATGATATCCACCATCTGATACATATCCATCAAGCATATTTACTAAATTTTCTATTCTTGTTTCTGTTGCCTTTGCTGACATAATAATTTCCTCCTTAATTGAAATTCTTTATGAAAGTTAATCTTACTTTCCTAATGCATTTGGAGTTACAGCAAATGTATTAGAAATACCGTCACGAGAATCCTCGTATGGTAGCTTAGCTACTGACTCAAGTGAAGCTAGAGCTCCGTGTGAGTCACGTCCATGCATTGGGTTAGCTCCTGGTGCTAGAGGTTGTCCAGCCTTACGTCCATCTGGAGTATTACCAGTCTTCTTACCATAAACTACGTTTGAAGTAATTGTAAGAATTGACATTGTTGGCTCAGAATCTCTATATGTATGATGCTTTCTTATTTCGTTCATGAAAGTCTCAACTAACCATACAGCTAGATCATCAGCTCTATTATCATTGTTTCCATACTTAGGGAAGTCTCCTTCAATCTTGAAGTCTACTACTACTCCCTCTTCATCACGAATTGGAGTTACCTTAGCATACTTAATAGCTGATAATGAGTCTGCAGCACATGAAAGTCCAGCAACTCCTGTTGCGAAGAATCTATGAACTTGAGAATCATGTAATCCCATCTCTAAAGCTTCATAAGAATATTTATCATGCATGTAATGGATAGCATTTAATGTGTTAACATAAATGTCTGCTAACCATGCCATCATTATTTCATATTTATGCTTAACATCTTCGAAGTTAAGTGGCTCATTAGAAGTGATAGCTTGGTATTCAGGTCCTACTTGAACATGCTTTCCAGTTACCTTATCCTTTAATAATTCATCCTTACCACCATTTATAGCGTATAGTAAGCACTTAGCTAAGTTAGCACGTGCTCCGAAGAATTGCATATCCTTACCTTGTCTCATTGAAGATACGCAGCAAGCGATACAGTAATCATCACCCATCATTGGTCTCATTAATTCATCAGATTCATATTGAATAGCTGAAGTTGTAATTGAGATCTTTGCGCAATACTTCTTGAACTCAATTGGTAATCTCTTAGACCATAGAACTGTTAAGTTTGGTTCTGGAGCTGGTCCTAAGTTTTCTAGTGTATGAAGTACACGGAATGAATTCTTAGTTACAAGAGTTCTTCCATCAGTTCCCATACCACCGATAGACTCAGTTACCCAAGTTGGGTCTCCTGAGAATAATTCATTATATGATTGAATACGAGCAAAACGAACCATACGAAGCTTCATAATGAAGTGATCCATAAACTCTTGAGCCTCAGACTCAGTAATTAGACCCTTCTTTAAATCACGCTCAATATAGATATCAAGGAATGTAGAGTTACGTCCGATAGACATAGCTGCACCGTTTTGATCCTTAACAGCTGCTAGATATCCAAAGTATAGAGCTTGAATAGCTTGTTGTGCAGTTTCAGATGGTTGTGAAATATCACATCCATAAGATGCTGCCATATCCTTTAATTGCTTTAAAGCCTTGATTTGCTCAGAAATCTCTTCACGATCTCTTACCTTGTTATCAGTCATTTCTCCAACAAGTAATGACTTGTCGAATTCCTTTTGCTTAATTAAGTAATCTACTCCGTATAAAGCGATACGTCTATAGTCTCCTACAATACGTCCACGTCCGTATGTATCAGGAAGTCCTGTTAAGATGTGAGCTGTACGACATGCACGCATCTCAGGAGTGTAGACATCAAATACTCCGTCATTGTGAGTCTTACGATACTTGATGAAGAAATTCTTAATAGTCTCATCAATTTGGTATCCATATTGCTCTGCTGCTTGGCAAGCCATACGAATTCCACCATTAGGCATAAATGCTCTCTTTAATGGCTTATCTGTTTGAAGTCCTACAATCTTCTCAAGTGATTGGTCAATATAACCAGGCTTATGAGAATTTACTTGTGATGGATTGTCGATATCGCAATCAAGTACTCCACCCTTCTCATGCTCTTGCTTCATTAAATCAGCAACCTCATTCCATAGCTTTGTTGTAGCCTCAGTAGGTCCTGCTAAGAAGCTAGCGTCTCCTTCATAAGGAGTATAGTTTCTTTGGATAAAGTCTCTAACATTAATCTCGTTAGACCACTTACCAGGGACGAAATCTTCCCATGCTTTGTTCATATTAATATACCTCTTTCTATATACGTTGTAAGAGTATATCTCTTACCGACTTAAATTATAACAAACTAACATATTTAATTCAAGCAAAACGACTTTGAATTTTATATAATTTACCATACGTTTTTTTACTAAATAAAAATATAATTTCGTTAAAGTGCAAATAAAGGCTAATATATTTCATATAAAACAATTATTTTTAATTTATTTTATACTATATTAGCCTTGTTTTTAACATATAATTTTATTTGTTTTCTTTAATTTCAGATATCTTTGCATCTATCCAAAGTTCAAGGATTTCTTCAGGTTGATATCCTTTACATCTTTGAATTTCTTTACCATCATTAAATATAATAATTGTTGGTGCAGTTACAATCTTCCATTCTTGTAAAAGACCCATAATAGATTCATCTGCTTCTACATGTCTTAAATTAAAATCCTTACGTTTTTCCCAAATATTATATAATACTGGAAGCAATGAAAGACAGTTTGCACAAGATTCGCCAGAAATTTCAACTATGTTTATACCCTTTAATTTCTCTTTATAATTTTCTAATGTTATATCATTAATTTTACTACTTTGCATAATTATCAACTCCTAAAATCTTCTTAGCCATTTCAACAACTTCTACTGTTGGTGGTTCTATATCTTTAAACCTATAAGATATACCCATATTATCATATTTCATCTTACCAAGTGTATGATATGGTAATACTTCAACCCTATCTACTGTTTTAAGTGTATCAATAAAATCTCTTGTTCTTTGTAAAGACTCTGGATTATCAGTCCATCCTGGGACTAGTACTTGACGTATCCACATATGCTTTCCATTATCACTTAACCATTTTGCGAAATGAAGCTCATGGTCATTTGATTTACCAGTAAGCTTTATACACATTGGATCATCAATATGTTTAATATCTAATAGAAATAAGTCTGCATACTTTATTAATTCATTATATTTCTCCATAACAAGAGGATTATTATAATCGAATTCATAACCTGATGTATCAACACAAGTATTAATTCCTTTAGCTTTTAATTTTTTAAATAAATCAATTACAAAATCGATTTGACATAAAGGCTCACCACCTGTAACAGTACATCCACCTTTATCACCAAAATAGTTTTTATATTTTAAAACCATTTGAACTACTTCATCTGATGAATAGATCTCATTTTCCTTAAATTCCCAAGTATCTGGATTATGGCAATAACCACATCTTAAATGGCATCCCATAAGGAAAACTACAAATCTAATTCCAGGTCCATCTACTGTACCAAATGATTCAAATGAATGAATATTTCCATCCATAAATAACACCTTACCTTTACCAAGTATTATTTTACATAAATTAATATATAATTTCAATAAAAATACTATTACCATGTGATATAATTTAAGTAAAGGAGTGATTAAAAAATGAATATTTTATTTATAATAAATGATGGATTTGAAGATATAGAATTTAGTGCGCCATATGATATATTAAAGCGCGCAGGATATAATGTGATAGTAGCCTCAAATAACATAAGCGCTATAAGCTCACATGGCCTTACTATAACTAATCTTAAAATATTAAAAGATATTGATTATAAATCATTTGATATGCTAGTATTACCTGGAGGTCCTGAGTGGAAAGAGAACCAAAATGATTCGCTATATTTAAGCGTAATGTCATATTACGCAGAAAATAAAGCTATCGCATCAATTTGTGCTACTCCTACAATTTTAGGAGATCATGGATATTTAAAAGGTAAAAGATATACTTGTTTCCCACCTATGCATAAAGATTCTTGTGGTGGCATATTTACTTCATCTTCTGTTGAAAGAGATGGTAATATTATTACAGGACGTAGTGCAGGAGCTGGTTATGATTTTGGTTTTGCGATTGTTGAATACCTTGAAGGAAAAGACAAAGTTAAAGAAGTTATGCAATCAATGTATTATTAAGCATATTAATTTTAAAGTTCTCGGTATAAGAGAACTTTTTTTCTATCATCATTTTATTCCTAGCTACAAAATGTGCAAGAACTTGCAAAAAAAGTAGATAGAATATTGATTTGCCATTTATTTGTTGTTATAATATAACTACAAAAAGTGCAAGAACTTGCAAAAAAAGTAGGTGAAACTATGGAAATAAAAAGAGATAAATATTTAAATGAATTAATTCAAAGAAAAAATAATGGCTTAATTAAGGTAATCACTGGTTTAAGAAGAGCCGGAAAATCATATTTACTTAATAAACTATATAAAAATTATTTAATAAATCAAGGAATAGATGAAAGTCAAATAATAACATTCGCTTTTGACAATATGGAAGATATTATGAAATTAGACATCTACTTGCCTCAAGAAAAAACATTATTTTATGTTTCAAAAAACAATTATACTGTTAATTCAAAGAAATTTATTCTATATATTAATGATATTTGTACAAAACAAAAAGACTACTACTTACTTCTTGATGAAATTCAGCTTTTAGACAAATTTGTTATGACTCTAAATAGTTTTTTATCACACGAAAATTATGATGTATATGTTACAGGAAGTAATTCAAAAATGTTATCAGTTGACGTCTTAACCGAATTTAGAGGTAGGGGAGATCAAATTCACTTATATCCTTTATCTTTCAAAGAATATTTTAATATTAGAGATATACCATTTGATGATGCCTATTTCGAATATCAATACTTTGGAGGAATGCCCTATCTATTACAAATAAGTGACAATAATAGAAAAGAACAATATTTAAAAGATTTATTTAAAGAAACATATCTAAAAGATATTACAGAAAGGAATGGCATTAAAAACATAGATTCATTTGAAAAATTAATGAGCATTTTAGCTAGTTCAATTGGTTCTTATACTAATCCAAGTAATATTGAAAAAACATTTAAGAGTCAAAAAAATATTTCATATAGTCATGACACAATAAAAAAGCATATAGGATATATAAAAAATTCCTTTTTATTAAATGAAGCGTATAGATATGATATCAAAGGAAGGAAATATATTGGTGCCAACTCAAAATACTATTTCACTGACATTGGTCTTAGAAATGCACTAATTAATTTTAGGCAATACGAACCAACACATATTATGGAAAACATTATTTATAATGAATTGATAATAAGAGGATATAGTGTTGATGTAGGTATTGTTGAAATAAATGAGATAAACGAAAATGGAAATTATGTAGCTAAACAATTAGAAACAGATTTTGTTTGTAATAAATTAAATGAAAGATTATATATTCAATCTGCATATGCATTGGAAACTCTAGAAAAATTAATTCAAGAAAAAAAATCTTTAATCAATATTAAAGATAATTTTAGAAAAATCATTATTGTAAAAGATTCTTTTAAAAAATATATTACTGAAGATGGTATTGAAGTAATAAGTTTAAAAGATTTCTTATTGAATAATTAGATTTATTTTTC
>CAZJAM010000028.1:0-18602 GCA_964544095.1 uncultured Anaeroplasmataceae bacterium
GAAAGTAGGAAAAGAGAAGATAATGTTAAATAAAATTATAATAAATCAAAAAAGGAAGCATCTTTAAAATGCTTCTTTTTAAGTATAAACTAATTTATAGTTTCAATATTTAAATTATTAATTTTAACCTTTTTCTTAAATAATATTAAGAAAAATATAAGATGCGCAATAGAGGTTATTACCCAAGACATAGGCCATGTAGCTATTAACCATTGTAGATTATGGAAATATGATAATTTAAATAATGTGAATACATATAAAATTCTAAGACCACAAGCTCCAATAAGTGAAGTTATTGTAGGCAATGCACTATATCCAATTCCACGAAGAGAATAAGCTAACATATCCATTATTCCACAAAGAAAATAAGAACCGGCAATAATTTGAAGTCTTTGCCATGCATATTTTGGTTTAAGACCAGTCTTAACATATAAGTGAATAAGAGGAGTATGGAATATAAGAATAAGACCTGCAACAATAGCCCATACTATTAAAATATTTGATAATGCGTATAAAATACATTTTTTAATGTTTTTATAATTGTTTGCGCCATAATTAGCAGATACAAACGCAAGACCTGCTTGTGCTGATTGATTCATAGCTGTATATATGAATCCTTCAAGTGAAGAAGATGCTGCACTTCCATCTACAACTTCAGGTCCTAAAGAGTTTAGTGATGATTGTATTACTATATTAGATAAACTAAATATAATAGATTGTAGACCAGTAGCTCCTCCTACTATAAATATTTGTTTTGCTTCTGTAAAATAGAATCTAATATTTTTAAATTTAAATTCAAAAAATATTTTGTTTCTAAATAACGCGACGACAACCATTGTTGCCGCAAATGCTTGAGATATAACAGTTGCGATGGCAACACCTTTAACATCAAGATTAAATCCAATTACAAATATTAGGTTTAATACTAAATTAATAAGACCTGATATCGCAAGAAATATAAAAGGTTTTTTAGAATCGCCTACAGCACGAAGAAGTGCAGAGGCAAAATTATATACAAGTGTAAATATTGAACCTAAAAAATAAATTTCTAGATAATCTGTTGAAAGACTTATTTGTTCTTCTGGCGTATCCATCCACTTTAAAAAATAGGGTGAAATAATTACTGCAAATATTGTAATAATAACTCCAAGAAATAAAGATAATATCATTGAAGAATAAGCTATTCTTTCACCTTTTTCTTTGTCTCCTGCACCATAAGCGCGTGCCATAAGAACATTAGAGCCAATAGAAAGTCCTAAAAAGAAATTTAATATTAAATTTATAATAGAAGATGTAGCCCCAATTGCGCCAACGGAATGTTCTGAACCAAACATACCACATACAATTAAATCACAAGCATTATATAAAAGTTGTAGTAAGGCTGCTAAAATAAGAGGAATGGTATAAATCCAAAGTTTCTTATAGAGATTACCATCAGTCATCACTATAGATTGTTTATTCATCTAACGAATCCTCCACATCAAAATAATTACCATTTAGAATGAAGAATATCATTTTTGTTAAAATTTTATCTAAGTCACCACTTACAAGTCTTTTAGTATTCCATGGGTCATCGTAACCATTACCTTCACGAATAAGCATTGTAAGAAGTGAACATAGATAAGAAAAATCAGCATCCTCTAAATGTTTAAGCTCTTCATCAGGATTAATAGGCTTTTTATCACTTTTATATTTAAGCTTTAAAGAATAATCTCTATCATACCATCCATGCATATCCATTACATCAAAGAATATATTCATATTTTGTTTGTTAGAATATAAGAAATTAATATCATAGATTGTTTTCATTCTTCTTAAAATTTTATGAATAGTTCCATTTTCAATAGAAGTATTTTTGAAAGTTTTATCATCATTATCTATAAGCATCTTTATGTAAGCTCTACATAAAGGTACTGTAAGAGTATTAATATCAATATTATCTAAAGAACTAATATATAAATAAGCAGGGTCAGTATCTTTATTGTATCCATTAAATGTTTCATAAATAGCTTTTTTAATTACTCCTGTATTTTTAGATTCTACAACTTCTAATAATAATTTATCATTCATATGTATTACCATCCTTTTGGTTTTTCCTTTTATATTCACGAGGTGTCATTTTAATAACTTTCTTAAATGCTTCAGCATAATAAGAAGAAGAATTAAAACCACTTTGTTCCGCAATCTCTGTAATCGTAAGATTATCAGACATTAATAGAGTTATACTCTTTTCTAATTTTAATTTCAATATATAATCTGCAATAGAAGTATTTAAGGCATCTTTAAATATTCTACATACCTCAGATCTACAAGATCCTACTGCGCGAGATATATCATCAATTGATATTTTATTTTTATAATTAGCATATATATAATCAAGAATCGCTTTAACTTTAATCATCTCAGACGTTGGCCTAAAAGCTTTAATATCTCCATTATGGTATGCATCATTTAGTATTTCTGTATATACATTAAGTAAATCTCTTTTTACCTTTAAATCATGTAAGATTGATTTAGGTAAGAAGTAGTCATATATTAGCTTTTGAATAAGCTCTATATGCCTACTTGATTCAGTGTATATTGAATCATATTTTATATTATCAAATACTTGTTTAAGTATTGAATCATCAGCTCCATATATTAGCTTTGGATCAAATAGTATGGCATACCAATTAGATTTATCTATCATATCATTTTGATGAATTATGTTAGAATTTACCATTATGGCATTACCTTTATTTAAAATAAAATTCTTATTATTTACAGTATATGAAATAGAACCTTCATAACAATAAATAATCTCTATTTCATTATGCCAATGACATGAAATATATGATAAATTGTTTGTGTCAAATTCTTCATTATATATAACAAAAGGGAACTCGTGAGTTCCATGTTGTTTAATTTCTTGTAAATTGATATCTATTAAGTTATTCATTAACTCCATCTCCAATAGTTATAAAAATTAATACAAAAACGACTTTAAGTCAATAGTATTATATACTATAATTATAGATAAGGTAAGTGGAAAGGTGATTTTTTATGAAATATATTAACCCAATTTTACAAGAAGATTTTTCAGATCCTGACGCAATAAGAGTAGGGGATGATTTTTATATGGTGGCATCAAGCTTTAATTATATGCCTGGTGTTCCAATTCTTCATTCAAAAAACCTTGTTGAGTGGGAACTTATAAATTATGTTTATGACTCTTTGGATGAAAGATATGATAAAGTTATTCATGGTGAAGGGTCATGGGCACCATCGATAAGATATAATAATGGTTATTATTATTGTCTGATTCCATCTCCAAATGATGGAATATATGAATCTCATACTAAAGATCCATATGGCAAATGGTCGCCTCTTAAACTTTTGATTGCACAAAGAGGGCTTGAGGATCCATGTCCTATATGGGATAATGGAAAGTGTTATGTTGTAGTAGGATTTGCGAAATCAAGAATGGGATTTAATTCTATGCTTGGAATATATGAAGTATCACCTACTTTAGATAAATGTATTTCACCAACTTATAAAATTGTATATGATGGACATAATGAAAATCCATCTATTGAAGGTCCTAAGTTTAATAAGCGTAATGGTTATTATTATATTATGGCACCTGCAGGTTCTGTTAAGGGTGGATGGCAGGTAGCATTAAGAAGTAAAAATATATATGGCCCATATGAAGCTAAAATAGTTTTAATGCAAGGTGAAACTTTAATTAATGGTCCACATCAAGGAGCTTTAATTGCTCTTAGTGATGACAAGTGGGCTTTTATTCATTTCCAAGATCAAAGAGCGTATGGAAGAGTTGTTCATCTTGAACCAGTTATATGGCATAATGATTGGCCTATTATTGGTAGATGTGCTGACCCACTTATTGCAGGTACTCCAGTGGATAGTTTCGATTATCCAATAGATATTAAAACAGATTATATGATTCCTCATTCATCTGATTTAAAAAATAAATTTTTATATTCACTTCAAACACCTGCAAATAAAAAGGTGGGATGGAGTGAGATTACAAATAGTGGATTAAAACTTAATTGTGTAAATGGAATAAAACCACTTAATATGCAAGAAAATACTTATTCAGAAAAAATAATGTATAAGAGCTTTAATGGAAGTATAAAAGCCTCTTTAAATCTTGGTGAAGGTAGTGAGGCAGGATTCTTTATATCTGGTAAAAAGTATGCATATATTTGTGTTGTAAATAAAAATGGTAAATATTATTTAGAGGAACGAATAGGTGAATTTGATTGTAATGATGAAGTAATTTCATCTACTCCTTATGCTAGTAATGAGATAACATTTATAGTAAATGCTTATAATGATAATTTTTATTATTTAAAATATAGACTTGGTTTTGATAAAAGTTTGTCTCACCATATACACACTGCTGAAGCAGGAAGGTGGGTAGGATCCCGTATAGGATTCTATGCACGTGGTAATGGAGATGGATATGCTATATTTAGTGATTTAGTTATAACAAAAATAAACTAACTGCATTTTAATATAAAAAAAAATATGGTAAAATAGAATTAACTATTGACAGTAGGAGGTGCTGATATGAGCATTTCAACAGAAGTTAACGCTTTTTTATCTTTAATGGATGCGTGCTTTATAAAAGTTAATATTAAATACAATGTAGTTCAATTTGCTTATTATAATAATCAAAATTTGGGGAATGATATGACTTATGTTGAGCTTTTGAACAAATGCGCTAATGTATTTGATGTAAGAATCAGTCCAGGAATTGAAAATGAAATATTAAAATGGTTAAAAAATGATGGCGTTGAAGATTATATAATAAACGCATCTACTAAAGATGATACTAAAAAGATTATTTCATTATCTAAAACAAAACTAACTGTAGATGAATATTTAATATACGCTGATAATTTAGAGCGTAAGAAATATTTATTAAGTTTAATAGATCCATTAACAAACCTTTACCAGAAGGTTGCGTTTAATAATTATGTTCTAGATGGTATTAATAAAAACCCAGATAGAAAATTTTCATTATGCATAATTGATATTGATAATTTTAAAGCTATCAATGATAATTATGGTCATCTTATGGGGGACGAAATACTTGTTAGGGTATCAGAGGTATTGAAGAAAAATATATCTAATGGTCTTGTTGGTCGTTTTGGAGGAGATGAATTTATATTTGCTTCCTATGATGTGATTGATTATCAAGATGTATGGAATATGTTATATAAAATAACTCATGAAATTTCAGATATTGGATCATCATTTGAAAACCCAATAGATATTTCAGTAACTGTTGGATGTGCAAGATATCTTATTGATGCGGATTCGTATGATAAGCTTTTTGATGATGCCGATAGAGCGCTTTATAGAGGAAAGAGAAAGAGTAAGAATTGTTTCATAATTTATGATGAGGCAAAACATAAAAATATAACACTTGATGGAATGCAAAAAACGCAAATTGATGAAAGAAGAGGCTCTTATAATATCCTTAATACAGTGTTTAAAATATATGAATTCTTAAGTTCAACAAGAGAAAGTATAGATATTTTAAATGATATTACTGCCTATATTAGAACTATTCTTAATGTAGATAGATGTATTATATATCTTGATGATGAATCAGGAACTGAAACTACTTATGCAAAATCCTTTGAAAATGCGCAAGAAGAATCTGAATTTTTAAATATAGTAGGTCCTGCGTCAATATGGGATATGCATTATAAAGGCGAAACATGTGCTATACAAAAAACATATAATCTAGATAAGGTTAATAGACCTCTTTATAATAAGACTCAGCTTGAGGGAATAAAATCAGTACTTAGAGCTAAACTATTTTACAAAAATATAAAAATCGGTTCTATTGAGGTCGCTACATATGAAGATCGTGAATGGAATATAAATGATAAAGATATAATATCTGTTGCCTCATATATATTATCTGTTGCTTGTTATAAGCTACACGAATCTAAATATATGGAACATTTGATGTCTGTAGATAATCTTACAGGTCTACCTACATATCATAGGTTTATAGAGCTTGCTACAAAAACGTTAAATAGTACTAATAAGCCTATGACTGCTTATTATTTTAATATTCAAAGATTTAAATCATTTAATGATAGATTTGGCTTTACAACAGGTGATACTATTTTAAAGAATGTATCAGAATTGTTAAAGGATATTTTTAAGACAAATTTACTTACACGTGTAACACCAGATAGATATATATTACTTGATGAATATATATCTAATAAAGATATTGATAATAAAGTTAAAGAAGTATTTGCGAGAGTAAGTGCGATAAAGCTTAAAAATATAGTTGTTGGAGAATATTTAACAATAGAATGTGGAGTTTATATAACTGATGGTAGTGAGAACTCAATGCCAATAATTATAGATAAAGCTAATCTAGCACGTAGAAGAATACAACGTACATATGATTCTCAATACGTTTTATATGATGACGATATACAAAAAGAATTTAACACTCGTAATGATATTGAAATGTACTTCTTTGAAGGACTTAGAAATGATGAATTCTTGTTGTATATGCAACCAAAAATTGAAATATCTACAGGTCGTTTAGTTGGTGTTGAAGCCCTATCTAGATGGAATTATAAGAAGAATGGTATAATACCTCCATCATTCTATGTTCCTCATCTAGAGGAAACTAAACAAATTGTAGACCTAGATCTTTATATGTTTGAGCGTCTATGCCAATATATTAAGCTTACAATAGATAGGAACATGCAAGGACATGTACCTGTATCTGTTAACCTATCTCGTAATCAAAGAGATTTTAATGATTACATAAATAAGCTTGAAATAATAAGAAAGAAATATAATATAGATTCAAATCTTATTGAAATTGAAATCACAGAAAATACATTTACAGAAGATACTGAACGTATTTCACATCTTATAGATAATATTCATAAATTAGGATATAGGGTTGCGATGGATGATTTCGGTTCTGGATACTCAAATCTTTCTGCACTTGTTAATTGTGGATTTGATATTATAAAGATTGATAAATCATTATGTGCTGAAAGCTTAGAAGATAAGAAGAGTTATATACTAGAGGCTATTATTAACCTTAGTAAAAAATTGGGAATATCAATTATTTGCGAGGGAGTAGAAACTAAGGAACAAGCTGATAATTTATTAAAACTAGGCTGTAATTGTGCTCAAGGTTATTTATATGATAAACCAATTCCTGTTCTAGATTTTATTAGTAAATACTTGGAGGATAATAATGCCTAATAATGATGAAATCCTTGCTCGTAAATTATTTGCTGAAGGAGAGTATTATAATAAACTTATTACTAGAAACTTAGATAAAGATATTGATATGAATCTTATCTCAAGAATTACAAATGAAATCCTTTGTAATAAAGATTATGTTTATTCTATATCAAAAGCTCGTAATGTTAATCCAGACTTTATTACATTATCAGAAATGTTTAGGATAAAGTTATTATCAGTTATAGGTTCGTGTTATAAATTTGACCTTGCTGAAAATCCAGATTTAATTATAAATGATAATTATATTAAATGTCTTAGTGATGAAACTTATAGAGGATTATTAATCGCAAATTATATTGATTTATTAGGTTCTACATCATTTAATTCAAATCCTGCCATTGCCCTTCCTTTATTTATATTAAATTTACTAAAAGAAAGAGGAATGGATATAAAAGGGGATTTAATAAAAAATGATGTATATAGAAGAGAAATTAGTGAATTAATATCATCAATAGAGGCAATGTTTACATTGTTTAATAATAAATGTTTTCCACAAGCAATGTCTGTTTTTAGACAAGCTTTAGAAATATTTATAACAATAAGAACACTAGATTTATTTCCTGAATCACTTGAATCGTTTATAAAACATCAAGCTGTCACAATAGATGATGCCTTAGAAACTATGGGTAAAAAGAAGCTAGATGAATATATTACTTCAAACAATCTTACTTATAATAACTATAAATCATATCTTAATTATGGATGGCTTGATTCAATAGAAAAATTTAGGAAAATGAAGGAAGAAAATCCAAGAATTAAATATTCTATTAAAACTACAGCTGAAATATCAGATTCTATGGAATTTTATGATGCGATGAATTTCGCATCTAATTATGTACATTCAAATTTTGTGTTTGTAGATATTAATTGGGATGTTGTATTATCAGAGGTATTAGATGGAGTATATCAAATAATTGATTGGCTAATTGAACATTCAATTACATATAATAAAGATGTGCTTGTATTAAATGGACTTGATTATAGTAAACTTTATAAAACACAAAAAGATAGAATACTTAAAGTTATTAAAAAAGATAATTATAAATTTGACTAAGGGAACATTTGTTCCCTTTTCAAATGCTTTAGAATTGAATAAATTACTGTGATATGATAACATTATTTTATAAAGTTAATTTTAAAATTAAATGGCATAAGGAGGAATTAAAATATGTCAGTAATAGAAGTAAATGATTATACATTTGAGGATGAAATATTAAAAGCAGAAGGTAAGGTTTTAGTTGATGTATGGGCACCTTGGTGTGGACCATGTAGAATGTTATCTCCAATAGTTGAGGAAATTGCAAATGAAAATCCAGGATTTAAGGTTTGTAAGGTAAATGCTGATGAAAATCCTGAGATTTGTGAGAAGCTTAGTGTTACAAATATTCCAGCATTATTTGTATTTGAAAACGGAAAAATTTATAACGCAATAGTTGGATATTGTAGTAAGGAAGCTATTTATAATTTAGTTAAGTAAGAGGGTATATTATGAATATCTATGATATAGATGTCCTAGATAATTTAGGGAATAAAATCTCTATGTCTTCTTATAAAGGTAAGGTAATACTTATTGTAAATACCGCAACAGGATGTGGATTTACTCCGCAATATGAAGGCCTTGAGGCAATGTATAGAGAACTTTCTTGTAAAGGTTTTGAAATACTTGATTTCCCTTGTAATCAATTTTTAAATCAAGCTCCAGCAAGTGACGAAGAAATTAATGAATTTTGTATAAAAAGATACAATACAACATTTAAAAGATTTAAAAAAATTGATGTCAATGGTATTAATGAAGATCCATTATATACATATCTTAAATCACAAAAGAGAGATTTAATGGGTAAAAAGATAAAATGGAACTTTACTAAATTTTTAGTTGATAGAGATGGCAAGGTAGTAAAGAGATTTGCGCCAACTAAAAAGCCTATTGATATTTATACGGCTGTAATTAAATATTTATAACTTTTAGAGTGGGAAGAAATTCCCACTTCGTTTTATAATAAAAAAATTATGGTATAATTAATACGTATTAGAGGGTGAAAAAATGAAGGCAATAGAAGTAGAAAAAAATGAAAATAATATATTTGAAACACATATCTTAGGAGATGTTGCGGTACCATTGTGTCTTGCTGATTATGAATTCCCAGGATTTTCATGTTATTTTATGACTATAAGACTTGATGAATATCCTTTTATGGGAAAAGAGGAAGGAAATCTTTATATTTTCTTTGACCTATTAGGATATTATAGTGAAGAATATGGAGAATATTCACTTGTACCTATGTTATATTATTCAAAAGATTATCCAGATACAATACTTGATAATATCAATGAAGCTGATTATGAAGAATTAGATGGAATTGATAAAATGTATATGTTAGAGGCTGGAGATGGAATAGAAATAAGTGATAATGTAATTAGATTTACTGATCCTAGTTTAATTAAGTTTTTTGAAAATTTTGATAATGAGATAAAGGCAGTAAAACTTGTGTTTAATACACCAGTAGTAGAAAATGGATTTACTGAAGGCGTATTTAAAATAGAAAAGTAAGAGGTAATTTATGACAGAGCGTGAAGAATGGAAACCAGGCAATATGTTATATCCTTGCCCTGTGGCTATGATATCTACTAGAGGTATGGATAACAAACCTAATATATTTACGGTTGCGTGGACAGGGACAATATGTACAAATCCACCTATGGCATATATTTCAGTAAGACCTGAGCGTTATTCATATAACGCAATAAAAGAAACTGGTGAATTTGTAATAAATCTTGTGACGGATACTTTAACATTTGCGGCAGATTTTTGTGGTGTAAGATCAGGAAGAGATTATGATAAATTTAAATATTTACATCTAACAGAAAGAGACGTAGAGGGTTTTAAAGCTCCCGCTATTGATGAATCTCCTGTAAATATAATGTGTAAGGTAAAAGAAATATTACCACTTGGTTCTCACCATATGGTATTGGCAGATGTAGTAGGCGTATCTATTGATAAAAAATATTTAGATGATAAGAAAAAATTTCATTTAGAATGGGCAAATCTTGTTTGTTATTCACATGGGGATTATATGTTAACAGGTAAAAAAATAGGCAAGTTTGGTTATTCAGTTGAAAAGAAGAAATAAACTATAAGGTATGAAAATTAAATTTTTTGTTTTCATACCTTTTTTCTTTTGAAAAATAGTGCTACAATGATTTCACAATGCTATTTTGGTGGTTGAGTGAAAACACTTGCAAATTTAACGGGGGTTTTTAGTATGTTTGATAATCTTGGAATTGAAAATTTTAAATTGATCTTAGTAGGCATCGCCGCAATTATATTTGTGGTGCTTTTTTGTGTGGTATTCGTAATGTTATCTAAGAGAAATAATAAAATTAAGGCTGAAATGCGTGAGCTTGATTACTTAACACAAATATATAATAGAGGATATTTTTATAAGAAATGCCAACTATATTTATCAAAAACTAATTCTAAATATTTTATTGTAGCTTTTGATATTGCGAAATTCAAGAAAATTAATGAATATTATGGAAGCGATGAAGCAGATAATATTTTAAAAGATGTATCAAATATGCTTATTGATTTTTATACACAAGATACTATAAAAGTATTTGGACGTATTGAATCTGATAAATTTTCATGGATTATGCCTAATAATAAAGAAAAACTTGTAAAAATATTTGATTCTATATCATCTATTTCAAATAAATATGAACATTCTATTTCATTTAAAATGGGAGTATATGAAATAGAGAATAATACTATGCCTATTGAACAAGCATATACTAGAGCTAATTTAGCTTCAAAATCTATTAAAGGTAATTTTGATAAGAATATCCAATACTTTGACGCTAAAATGGTTTCAAACCTTGAAAATGAGCAATTTGTACTAAACAATATTGATAAAGCTATGGATGATGGAAATATTGTTGTATTCTTCCAACCTAAATTTGACCTTCAAGCAAACGAGGTTTGTGGAGCTGAGGCGCTTGTAAGATGGAAAGATCCAAAGAAGGGTATGATATCTCCAGGAGCATTTATTCCAGCACTCGAGAATAATGGACTTATTACAAAGCTTGATAAATACATGTGGGACAGAACTGCACGTCATCTTGCCGAATGGTGCAGGCAAGGTCTTAATCCATATCCAGTATCAATTAATATTTCAAAAGTAGATTTACTTGAGCCAGATCTTCCAGAATATATAGAGGCAATTGTACGTAAGTATCAAATACCACATGATATATTCCAATTAGAAATTACAGAATCAGCATATGTTGATGGCTCAGTTGATGTTACATCCATTTTAAAATCATTTAAAAATAAGGGATTTACTATTTTAATGGATGATTTTGGTTCAGGATATTCATCTCTTAACACTCTTCGTGAATTTCCAATTGATGTTATAAAGATTGATTTAAAATTCTTAACAAACTTCAATAATGGTGCTGAAGGAGATAAGGGAAGAACTATTATTGAATCTATTGTATCAATGGCAAAAAGATTAAATCTTGGTATTGTAGTTGAAGGTACTGAAACTATTGAACAAGTTAATTTTGTTAAATCAATTGGTTGTGAAACTGCACAAGGATATTATTTCTCTAAGCCTATACCAGCAGATGATTATATTGATTTGATTAAACAAAATAGAAAACTTTCTAAGGATTCTATGTTTAATTCAAGAAGTAGTGATGAATGTATTTGGAATAAAAATACATTAACACAAGATTTCTTTAATAATGTTAATGGCGCTTTAGGAGTATTCGCAGTAAGGCGTGATGAATTATCTCCTGTAAAACTTAATGAAAAATATTTTGAACTTATTGAACAATCAAGAAAAGAGTATTATGCTTCAGTAAGAAATATATATGAATCTATTTATCCGTCTGACCTTGATATGTTAATGGATACATTATCTCGTGTTAAGGCTGAAAATAAACCTAAAACAATTATTTATAGAAGAATAAATTCAAATGGTAATATTAAATGGATTAAGGCTACTTTTACATATATGCAAAATGAGGATTCAATTACATCATTGTATTTTGCCTCTCTTGATGATATTACAGAGTTTAAGAATATGCAACGAGATGTTTTAGAAATGGCGGATTCATTTGATTCAGGAATTATTAAGTGTGATCTTAAAACTAATAAAGTTGTATTCTATAATGATAAAATACTTGATATTTTGGGACTTACAAAAGATGAATTTGAATATAATTTTAAAAATAATTATTTAAGATTAATTTCACCAGCCTATCAAGCAAGTTTCAAGAATGCAGTAGAAGAGATCAATAATAAGGAATCTATTACAACAGAGATTTCACTAATATCTAAGGATAATAAAGAAATCAAGGTACGAAATAACGCAAGAGTAATTATTGAGGGAAATAAGAAATATTCATATTTCTCTATAACAAATATTTTTGATGATATTCAATAAATATTATTATGGATTTTGGTTTATTTCCAAAATCCTTTTTGAATACTTTGAAATATAGTATAATTATTATAGATTGAGGTGGTATTATGAGTGATGTTAAAGAACTAAAACAATTTATTGATAAATCTAAAAATATAGTAGTATTTACTGGTGCTGGCATTTCATGTCCACCTCCTACAAATATTCCAGATTTTAGATCTGCTAATGGTCTTTACAGTGAAAAATATGGAAACGTAAAGCCTGAAGAAATAATATCCCATTCGTTTTTTATGAAGAATCCAGATATGTTCTATGAGTTTTATGGTTCTAAAATGGTATATAGAAACGCAAAATATAATAAAGCCCATAAATATTTCGCATCATTAGAGAGTAATCATAATGTAGTTGTAATTACTCAAAATATTGATGGACTTCATCAAATGGCAGGTTCTAGTAAGGTTATTGAACTTCATGGCTCAGTTCATAGAAATTATTGTATGAGGTGCCATAAATTTTATTCACTTGATGATATTGATGTCTTACATACACCATATTGCGAGTGTGGAGGTATAATAAAGCCTGATGTTGTATTGTATGAAGAACCACTTAATGAAGAGGCTATAGAAGAAGCAATAAACGCAATAATAAAAGCAGATCTTATGATAATTGTTGGGACATCACTTTCAGTATATCCTGCAGCTTCTTATGTAAGATATTTTAGAGGTGAATGCCTAGCATTAATAAATATTCAAAAAACACCATATGACAATATGGCTAACTTAGTGTATAATACTGATGTCATTAAGGTAATAGATGAATTAGAAGGAGAAAAATAATTATGTTAAACCCAAAACAAAGAGCTAATTTAAAATCACAAGCAAATAGATTGAAACCAGTATACCAAATTGGAAAAGATGGATTAAAGGAAGATTTAATAGAAGGATTACTTAACTATCTTTTGGCACATGAACTTATGAAAGTATCAATTTTAAATAACTCAGATGTAACAGAGGATGAAATTAAAGAAGCGTTAGATAGTGTAGGAATTGAGTATGTCGCAAAAATTGGACACATTGTAATTCTTTATAAGTATTCGCCTTCCTTAGATAATCATATTGAATTTTAACTTTTTGTTGGCCTAATAGGTAACTGTTAGGCTTTTTCTTTTGTGTGAAAAAAGGTATAATTATAATAGTTAATTCTGGAGGCTATAGTTATGAAAAGATTAATACTTGTAGATGGTAATTCACTTATGTATAGAGCTTACTTTGGATTAGGAGATCCATCTAAACTTAGACCAAATTCAAAAGGAATATACACAAACGCAATTTTAGCTTTTGTAAGAATGATTCATAATTTATTAAAACAGGACTATGATAAATGTCTTATAGCATTTGATAAGGGTAAACATACATTCCGTCATGATATTCAACCCTCCTATAAAGCGGGACGTGCGCATATGCCTGATGAAATGCGTATGCAGATCGCATATTTAAAAGATTTTTTAACAAAATCTAATATAGCCCAATTTGAAATAGATAATTATGAGGCTGATGATATTGTAGGTACTATGTCTCGTATGGGTGAAGAAGAGGGATATCATGTTGATGTATATTCATCTGATAAAGATTTACTTCAACTTATTTCAGATAATACTACAGTTCATTTAACTAAGAAAGGTATGAGTGAACTTGAAGACTTTACTAAAGAACATTTCTTTGAGGTATATGGACTAGATTCATCACAATTTATTGACCTTAAAGCCTTAATGGGAGATAAGAGCGATAATATATCGGGAATACCTGGTATTGGGCCTAAAAAGGGCATTAAACTACTACAGGATTATAAATCAATAGAAGGCATACTTGACCATATTGATGAAATACCTGGTAAGACTAAAGATTTATTTATAGAAAACAAAGAACTTGTAAAGACATGCAAGACAATGGTTACAATTTTAAGAGATGCACCTCTTGGAATAGATTTAAATTATTGTGATAAAAAGGAACCAGATAATAAAGCTTTAAAGGAACTTTATGAATATCTTGAACTTAATTCACTTTTAAAGGAAATGGCAATTGAAACTAAAGAGGTATTCCAAGCTCAAAATATTGATTTTAAGATAGTTGATAATCTAGATGACTTAAAAAATATATTAGTTCCATATTCAACAATATATTTTGAAACTATGGAGACTAATTATCATAAAGCTAAAATACTTGCGTTTGGCCTAAAAAATCATTTGGGTAATTTTATAATTGATTTAAACCTACTTCAAACAATGGATATGATTTTATTCTTATCAGATGAAGAAAATCATAAAAATACATTTGATTATAAAAGAATGGCAGTATTACTTAAACATATGGGACTTGAACTTAAGGGAGTAGATTTTGATATGATGCTTGCCTCATATATTATTAATCCAAATATTGGTAATGCTGAATTCAAAAATATTGCCTCATTCTTTTCTTATAATGATGTATATTTTGAAGAAGAAATATATGGTAAGGGTGCAAAGATGTGTGTACCAGACGATATAAATCTTGTTTATAATCATACAATTCGCAAATGTAACGCAATCCATATATTAAAGAAATCTATTATAACTAAGCTTGAGGAAAATAATCAATATTCATTATATAAAGATATTGAATTACCTTTAGCTTATGTTTTGGGATGCATGGAGTATGATGGAGTAAAGGTAGATATTGCGGAGCTTAATAGACAAGAAGAATCTTTAAATAGTCGTTTAATTGATCTTGAACATGATATATATGAAATGGCAGGAGAAAAATTTAATATAAATTCACCTAAACAACTTGGTGTTGTATTATTTGAACATATGGGACTATATTATCCAAAGAAACTAAAGGCTGGTTCATCATATTCAACTGATGCGGAAACACTAGAGAAAGTTAGAGAATTCCATCCTATAGTAGATAAAATACTTGATTATAGGGGAGTCGCAAAACTTAAAAGTACATATATTGATGGAATAAGAGACGCAATATATCCTGATGGAATGGTTCATACAATATTCCAACAAGCATTAACACAAACAGGAAGATTATCATCTATTGAGCCTAATATGCAAAATATACCAATACGTAGTGAAGAAGGTAAAGAAATAAGAAAACTATTTATTCCAAGAAATAATTCTTATTGCGTATTTTCATCAGACTATTCTCAAATAGAGCTTAGAGTTCTTGCACATATGGCAGGAGTTAAAAAGCTTATTGAAGCATTTAAAAATGGTGTAGATGTTCATACACATACAGCTCAAGAAATATTTGGACACCAAGATATTACACCTCTTGAAAGAAGAAAGGCTAAAGCTGTAAATTTTGGAATAGTTTATGGAATATCTGCCTTTGGACTAGCACAAGATGTGCATATCTCAAATAAAGAAGCACAAAACTATATTGATAGATATTATGAAATCTATCCTGAAATAAAAGATTTCATGAATAATACATTAGAAGAATGTAAGAATACTGGTATGGTAAAAACTATAATGAATAGAGTTAGATTTATTCCAGATATCAATTCTAACATTTATATGAAAAGAGAATTTGCAAAACGTACCGCAATGAACGCACCAATTCAAGGAAGTGCTGCAGATATTATGAAGATTGCGATGATTAAGATATTTAATGATATCCAAAAAAATCATTTAAGGTCTAAAATGATAATGCAAGTTCATGATGAAGTATTAATTGAGGTATATAAGGGAGAAGAGAATATTATAGAAAATATTGTAATAAATGATATGAAAAACGCTATGACTTTAAATGTACCACTTGATGTAGATTATTCATTTGGTAATAATTGGTTTGAAGTAAAATAGAATTGTATAATAAACATAGAAGAAATGCTTCCTATTAAGGTTAGAAAAAAATAGTCAAAGATTACAACAAAATTTAAGAATATGAAATAAATGGGTTAGAAATCTATTTAATAATGTTTATGGTCATCAAACAGTAATAAGTTATTTATCAATATTATCTTTTGATGAACAATATTCATTTGGAATTCAAATATTAAAATTGTTAGGTGTTACTTTATGATAAAAATAGACGATTTAGTTAATAATTATAGGTCAAATTCTCTTAAATTACATAACACATTTAATTTTAGTGACAAAAAGAAATACATTGATAAAAATTCTTCAATTATAAAAAAGGTTTTTGCTAAAGGACTAGAAGATGAGTTTTTTAATGTATTATATTTAGATAAAGAACCATTTATTTTAGCGGACATTGCACTAGATTCATTCAATTTTAAATATAATTTATATAAATCAAGAGATACAATGCTATATCTTAAAAATAATGCATATAGTTTAAGATTTAGTGAAAATTTAGAAATTAATGAAAATGCACAAAAATATTATGCGAATTATGATATTATGAAATTTGAAAATGAAATCAAATTTTTTAATGAAATTAATGATTTATATTTATATAATCAATATTATAAATATTTAGACCTAATAACAATTTATTATAAATGTTACATTAATAATTCAAATGTTGATAACATAAATAATTCAATTTACAATTTGTTACTTGATATACGAAGTAATGATAAGATTGATAATTTTTTTGAAATTACAACAAATAATTTTGAAAAGACAGGACAATATATATATATTTCACTAAATTATTATTATATATGGAAGACAAAAGGAAATTCACAGGGTGTTCTAAAAAAAATGGAAGATTTATTATCAAAAAACTTAACTAATACTCCTCAATTATCCGCTTTAATTTTGCAATTCATTAATGAAATAAAAAATATAAATATACGACAATAATTAAAAATTTTGTATTATTACTTTGTTATTTTAGCTTGTTTGCACGGGCTCACCTAATAAAAATATGGGCGCAATAAATAAGTGCGGATTTGTATCTTTAATGTTGCATTTTAGCAGTTAATGTTGCAAATAACGTTGCGAATAATGTTGCAAAATGATAAAAATATAATGATTTTAGGTGGCTTTATATATGTATGAATGCGACAATATAGAATTTAAAAGTTAAATTAATGAAAAATTAGAAAAAGAGGTAGTTGGTTTTTTAAATGGTAATGGGGGACACATCTATTTAGGAATAGAAAATGATGGAGAAACTATCGTTGGATTTGAAGATATAGATCAAGCACAATTACTTGCTAAGGATAGAATTAAAGATAAAATAGCACCATCTCCTATTGGATTTTTTGAATTAATTGTTGAAGAAAGAGAGAATAAAAAAATAATACATGTAATAGTAGCTAGAGGTAATGAAAAGCCATATTATTTAAAGAAATATGGAATGTGTCCTCTAGGAGCTTTTGTAAGAGTTGGAAGTTCTCTTTCTTCATTAACTGAAAAACAAATTTTTGATATGTATTCTAAAAGAACAAGAACTTCTTTAATTAATATAATATCTTCAATTAAAAAATTAACATTTACACAATTGAAAATATATTATGAAGAAATTGGATATGAAATAAATCCTAATTTATACAGTCAATTAAACTTTAAAATGGAAAATGGTGAATTTAATTATTTAGCATACCTATTATCAGATCAAAATAGCTTGGTTATAAATGTAGGTAAATTTAAAGGAAATGATGTTTATGATTTAGAGGAATTAAAATCATATTCAAATCAATCGTTAATTAAAACGACACACGAAATTGTAGATTATATTGAAAGTGATGATAACTTAAAAAATGACTTTAACGTTTATGATGAGACAATTAGCGTAGTTACTAGGAATAGAAAAAAACTTACTAATGAAGAAAAAGCAGAAATCGTTAAAGCATTATTTGGAGGTGATTAATGGATGAATTAGAGATTGAATATTATCATATAGTTGA
>CAZJAM010000029.1:0-17845 GCA_964544095.1 uncultured Anaeroplasmataceae bacterium
AAAAAACTCTTGCATTGTATTAAAAATAGTGTATAATAATATTGTAGTTAGTTATCACTAACTTAAGGTATTTAAAATATATATAAATTGTTGAAGGCCATTTCAATAAATTTATACGAATGTAGGACTAAAACTATTCAAACAACACATTATAATATCTTCCTAAAACCCCTACAGTTTTAAATATTATTATCCCGGCAATTACTTGGCAGTTTGCTGGGATTTTTATTTTTTACATAATTTCACAAAATTAATATATATTTTTCAAATAATTGATTGGTAAAATAAAAATATAGAAAAGGAAGGGTGACCGATATGAATAAAATCAGAATGATAGGAGCTGTATCAATTGCAGCGTTATCTGCAATATCACTTGCATCATGCTCTTTAAAGAATAATACAAATAATAAGAGTGATGATGATATTGAAGAAGTAATTACAAATGGACATAGTGTATCTTTTTATCTTAATGGTACTGTTTATAAAACAGTTACAGTAGAGGATGGTGGAAGTCTTTCTTCGTCAAAAATTCCAGAGGTACCAACTGTGGAAGGTTATACTGTAACATGGAATTTAGAGAATGTATCCTTAACTAATATTACATCTGATATTAAGATAGAGGCAATACTTGTAGCTAATACATATACTATTACTTATTATCTACAGGATTCAAGTGGAAACACTTCAAAGTATGATAGTGCAGATTATAAATATGGTGAGGTTGTTGTAGCGCCTAGCGTTACTGCAGAAGAAGGTTATGCATTTAGTGGATGGAAGAACTTACCTCAAACTATGACTGCAGGTGACTTAGAAATATATGGCGCAATTAATAAAATTAATGGCACTATTGATATTTCAACATATCAAAGTGGATCAAATATTACAATTGATACTGCAGGTACATATGAGATAAAAGGAGAAAACACAAATGTATCTATCTCTCTTACTTCAAGTGAAGCAAGCAACATAGTCTTAAATAATGTTACTGATACAGAGCTTGCGACATCATTTATAACATCTACAGGCGCATTAAATATTACCGCAACTAACGATAATATTATAAGTGATGTATCATCTAATACTGCAGAAGGCTTAATTTATAGTACAGGGGCACTTAGTATTGCAGGTACTGGAACACTAAAGGTAACTTCTAGTAATCAAGATGGTGCCGCAATATTAACATCTAAGACAGATTTAACATTAACTTCAGGAAACATAATAGTATCATCTGCTGGAGTTGGTATTCAAGCAAAGGGCAAGGGTGCGAATTTAAATATTTCTGGAGGTAATGTTAAAGTTGTTTCAGCAGATGATGCTTATAAGGCAAAGGTTTCAGTAAATATTAGTGGTGGTACATCAAATATAACATCAACTGCCTCAGATGGAATCAATGCCGCAAGTGTTAATGTTGTGAGCGGAAATGTTATAATCATTTCTAAAAATGATGGAATCCAAGGTGATGATTTGGTTAATGTTAGTGGTGGAGAAGTAAATATTACCGCAAATGGTGGTATAAGTGGAAATGCATCACTTACAAATAGTAGCTCATTTACATTTGAAGTAGAAGATACATCAACATATACAACAGAAGATGAATATTATGGATTATATGTTTATGTTTCAAATAAATATGTAGAACTAGATAGTGATAATTATCAAACATATAAATCTTATACAACATTCTATAATAAAGTATCTTGTAAAGGTATTAAATCAGATACATTAGTATCTATAACTGGTGGTACAATTGAAATTAATTCACTAGATGATGGAATAAATTGTGATACAAATGTTGAAATAAGTGGCGGAAATACAACTATAAAAACACTTGGTGATGGAATATGTGCAAATACAAAGGTACTTGTAACATCAGGTATTATAAATATTAATACTGCAGGTACTTTCTATTCAGTATCTGGTGGAGCTTATTCTAAGAATGGTTCAACATACGCAAAAAGTGATAGAGGATCATATGATATGTATGTATCAGCAAAAGGTATAAAGAGTGATACTGATATAGTAATAAATGGTGGTAATATTACAGTTGATTCAGATGATGATTCAGTGCACTCTGATACAAATGTAGAAATCACTGCAGGTACATTAATTCTTGATACTCTTGATGATGGAATACATGCAGATACAAATGTAACTATTGGTGAAAAGAGTGCTTCAAATAGCCTTATAAATATTACAATTAATTCATCGTATGAAGGAATTGAGGGAAGTAAGATTTATATTAATTCAGGAACTATTGAAGTTCATTCATCAGATGATGGAATGAATGCCGGTGGTGGAAGCGATTCTACAGATAATAATAATGATTCATTTAATCCTTGGGGTGGAAGAGGAGGTATGGGTGGACCTGGTGGAAACTCATCACAAACATCTACAAGTGCCTCAGATTATGAATTATATATTAATGGTGGAATAACTACAGTTTACGCTTCAGGAGACGGACTTGATTCAAATGGTAATATGTATGTAAATGGTGGATATACTATAGTGTATGGTCCAACAGATAATGGTAATGGGGCTTTAGACTATGGAGACTCAAATGCTTCGTTTGTATATACATCAGGAACTCTAATTGCTATTGGTACATCAGGAATGAGTGTAGTACCAACTCAAGGAACATATATTCATTTCACAACAAATCAATCATTTAGCGCAAATGCTTCACTATCTATAACATCAGGAAGCACAACTATTTGGTCTGGTACAGCTGCAAAGAGTGGTAATGATATAGTTGTATTATCTGATGATGTTGTAAGTGGCACAACTTATACACTTACATACGGAAGTAAAACAATTACTGCAACCGCAAAATAATATTAGAAGAAGAGGTAATCGCCTCTTCTTTTAATATTTGACTTTCTGTGCTATAATTTAATTAAGTTATGGAGGAATTATATTATGGCAGCAAAGGGACATGAAGATTACTTCGGATTAAATAAATGGTTATCAGCAATAATCGCATTACTATTCGGTTGGATTTTTTCACCAATCACAAGAATACTTGATAGAGATATATTTGCAGGAATTATAAGAATATTATTAAATCTATGTGGTATAGGGTTAATATTCGATATAATTGATGCGATTCTTATAATACATCATAGAGAAATATTTAGAATGATAAGAGGATAGAGATATAATAAAAGCACATCAGATTTAAATATCTAATGTGCCTTTTTATTAATTTTTAGTAAGTAATTATTTTTTTCCATCCCAGTTAGATACTATTTTGCCGTTTCCATCTTTGGATTTTCCAACTAAAATCATAATAAAATCAACTAAAACCCAAATATAACATGCAATAAGCGGCACAACCAAAGGCATTAATAGAGTTAAAACTAGTTGTCCTACACCTTTTAAAACATTTCCAAGGTAAAAATTATGAATTCCAAATCCTCCTAGAAAGAACGCAAGTAATGCCGCAACAGTTCTAGATTTATCTGATTCATTAGATAGTGAAAGAGTGGTTGGCTTAATTGTAGGAGTTGCGTTGTTTTGTGCTATCTCTTGTTTAGCTCCGCAATTATCACAAAATTGCATATAATCATTTAATGCTTTACCACATTTGTTACAATATTTCATATAAAATCTCCTTATCTTAGTATAATTTAATTCTACCATATAAAATTTCATTTTGTATTAAACAATTATAATAAAAATAAAATTTTATTTGTATTATTAAAAAAGGGTGATAAAATATTTTTAATGGAAGGAGTGAAATATATGGCAGAAAGTTCAAATGATTATTTTGGAATTAATAAGATAATATCTGCAATCTTAGCTTTATTTTTTGGTTGGATTTTATCCCCTATTGTAAGAATTATGGAAGGTAAGGTTGTAGCTGGTATCGTACGTCTATTATTAGATTTTGTAGGAATCGGATTCATTTTAAGTATTATTGACTTTGTTTTAATTCTTGTAAATGGTAAGATTCTTCGCGTAATAGAAAGTTAATTATACTTTTTGTTAGTTAAATATACTACTTTATATATTACTTTTTTAAAAAAAAGTGGTATAATTGAGTTATCAAAGAAAAAGGAGGATTTAAAGTATGGCATCAAGCTCAAAAGATTATTTTGGATTAGGAAGATTGGTATCATTAATTCTTGCTATTATTCCAATTACTTCATGGATTTGTGGAGCTATCACAAGAATTACTGAGGGTCACATTATTTGTGGATTAATTCGTTTAATTTTCGGATGGAATATTATTTGGATTTTAGATCTAATTTTCATGATTTTAGATGGAAAGATTTTCAGAATTTGCTAATAATTCAAAAGAGAAGAAGGCATTACCTATTTGGTAGTGCTTTTTTTGTATCGAATAATGTGCATTAAAATAGGTAAATACCTGCATATAATATTGGAGTTTCTCATATTGTTAAAATACTACATTTATGTTATAATTACATATTATTGAAAGGAGTATCAAACATGAAATATTTACGTAAATCTTTAAAAGGAATGGTACCTTATAGTACCCCATATTTAACAGAAGGTGTTATTCTTAACGCAAATGAATCTCCTTTTAATACCCCAAAGGAAATTATTGATATATATGCCCAAGAGGTTAAGAAAATTAATTTTAATCGTTATCCTGATATGAATTCACATGCTTTAAAAGAAGCAATTGCTAAGGCATATGATATAAAGGTTGAAAATGTTGCGTGTGGTGTTGGTAGTGATGAAATACTACAATGCCTATTCAATGCAGTTATTGAAAAAGGTGATAAGGTTGTAGTAATGAATCCATCTTTTTCAATGTATTCAGAATACGCAACTATTTATGGAGCTACTCCTGTTATGGCTGATGCAAATCCAGATTTTACATTTAATCTAGATAATATGCTTAATGCTATAAAGGAATCTAATCCTAAAATGGTAATGCTTTGTAGTCCTAATAATCCTACAGGAATATTACTTACAGAGGATGAGGTAAGATCTATTATTGAATCAACGGATGCCTTAGTTGTTCTTGATGAGGCATATATTGAATTTGCTGGTGAAGGTCTTATTAAACTTATTAAAGAATATGATAATTTAATGGTTTTAAGAACATTCTCAAAGCTTTATGCAGGTGCTGCAATAAGACTTGGTTATGCAATGTCTATTAAAGATAACATTGATTTAATAGATACAGTTCGTTCACCATATAATATTAATGTACTTACTCAAATTATGGCAAAGACTATTATTGAGCATAGAGTATTATATAAAGAGAGAATTTTATATTTTAAGGAACAAAGAAGAAGTATATACGAAGCTTTAACAAAGCTTGGTATTGAAGTATATCCTACTAAGGCAAATTTCTTATGGATGAGACTTAATGATAATACAAACGAAGCTTTAATAAGAGAACATATATATATTAGAACTATGACATTTAATAATGTTAAATACAATAGAGTTTGTATTGGAACAGAAGAAGAGGTAGAAAAGTTTTTAAAGGTGGTGCGTCAATATGCGTAAGGCAGAGTTAGAAAGAAATACTAAAGAGACTAAAATTAAGATTTCCTTAAATCTTGATGGAGAAGGAAACGCAAATATAAATACTGGTATTGGTTTTTTTGATCATATGTTAAATTCTTTAACTAAGCATAGCTTATTTGATCTTGACCTTACATGCGATGGAGATTTATCTGTAGATACTCACCACACTGTTGAAGATTGTGGTATTGCGCTAGGTAAAGCTTTTAAGGAAGCATTAGGAGATAAGAGTGGTATTGAAAGATATGCATCCTTTGTTATGTGTATGGACGAGGCATTAGTTCTTGGAGCCACTGATTTATGTGGTAGAGGATATTTTGAAATGGATTATACATTCCAAACTCCAAAGTGTGGAGATTTTGAAACTGAAACTGTTGAAGAATTCTTCCGCTCATTCGCTTTAAACGCAGAAATTAACCTACACTTTGTGGTTAGACGTGGCAAGAATGCTCACCATATTATTGAGGCAATGTTTAAATGCTTAGCTAAGATTTTAAGAGATGCTGTAACAATTAATCCACGTATTAAGGGAGTACCTTCAACTAAGGGGTCTTTATAATATGATTGCGATTATTGATTATGGAATTGGAAATCTCCATTCTGTATTAAACGCATTTAAAACATTAGGCTTTGATGCGAAAGTTACATCAGATAGAGACGAAATACTAAATGCAGATAAGGTAGTATTACCTGGGGTAGGTGCATTTGGAGATGCTATTGATACATTTAGAGCACGTGGTTTTGTGCCTGTTATAGAAGAGGTAGTAAAAAAAGGTACTCCACTTCTTGGAATATGTGTTGGAATGCAAATGCTATTTGATTATTCTTATGAGTTTGGAGTTCATAAAGGACTTGGACTTTTAAAGGGTAATATTGTTAAATTTTCTAATACATCTCTTAAGATTCCACAAATTGGTTGGAATAACATAGAAATTGTACAAAAGAATAATCCTTTGTTTAAAGGAATAGAGGATAATTCATATGTGTATTTTGTTCATTCATATTATCTTGATGCTGCAGATCCTTCTTGTATTGCGGCATACGCAACATATGGCGTTCGTTATGGCGCATCTGTTCATCTAGGTAATATATATGCAACTCAATTTCATCCTGAAAAATCTGGTGAAGTTGGACTTAAAATATTAAAGAATTTTGGTGAATTATAATGAATTTATATCCTGCAATTGATTTATTAAATAAAAGATGTGTTCGTCTATATAAAGGTGAATATTCTAAAGTAACTGATTATGGTGATCCTGTAGAAATGGCAAGAAAATGGAAAAATATGGGTGCTACATTTCTTCATCTTGTAGATCTTGATGGAGCTAAGATGGGAAAATCAGTTAATCTTGATGTTGTAAAAAATATAATAGACAATGTAGGAATAGATTGTGAACTTGGTGGAGGAATAAGAACATTAGAAAAGATAGATGAAATATTATCTATTGGAGTAAAAAGAGTAATATTAGGCTCTGCCGCATTAAAAAATCCAACGCTTGTAAAAGCGGCTATAGAAAAATATGGTTCTGAAAGAATTGTTGTAGGCGTTGATACAAAAAACTTTAAGGTCGCAACAGAAGGATGGATTGAAGAAAGTAATGTAGATGCTTTAGAGTTTGCCCATATTTTAGAGAAAAATTTAGTAAAATATATAATATTTACTGATATTTCTAAAGATGGTACATTAGAAGGATTTAATGTAGAACAAACTAAAAAGCTTATTGATAATACTAATATTAATATTATTGCCTCAGGTGGTGTAAAAACTATTGAGGATTTAAGAAAAGCGAATGAAATTGGTTGTGAAGGAATTATTATAGGTAAAGCTATGTATGAGGGCACAATTGATTTAAAGAAGGCTATTGAGGAGTTTAAGTAATATGCTTGCGAAACGTATTATACCTTGCCTTGATGTAAAAGAGGGAAGAGTAGTTAAAGGTGTAAACTTCATAAATTTAATTGATGCAGGAGATCCTGTTGAAATTGCTAAAGGTTATTCTATGTGTGGAGCTGATGAAGTAGTATTTTTAGATATTACTGCGTCTAGCGATAAAAGAGATATAATTCTAGATGTTGTAGAGCGTTGCGCAAGAGAAGTATTTATTCCACTTACTGTAGGTGGTGGAATAAGGACAATTGATGATATATCAAAAATTCTTAACGCAGGAGCTGATAAAGTATCTATTAATAGTGCCGCAGTCCATAATCCTAATATTATTAATGAGGGTTCAAAAAAATATGGTAATCAATGCATAGTAGTTGCGATTGATGCTAAATTTAATGGCAAATTCTATGAGGTATATATTAATGGTGGAAGAACACCTACTGGTAAAGATGCAGTAGAGTGGGCTTTAGAATGCGAAAAGCGTGGAGCTGGAGAAATTTTACTTACATCAATGGATAAAGATGGTACTAAGTCAGGGTTTGAATTAAATCTTACAAATCTTGTATCAAGCGCTGTCAAAATTCCTGTAATCGCATCTGGTGGTGCAGGATCTAAAGAAGATTTCTTAGATGTATTTACTAAAGGTAAGGCTGATGCCGCACTTGCCGCATCACTTTTCCATTTTAATATTCTTCCAATAAAAGAATTGAAAGATTATTTAATAGAAAATAATGTAGTTGTAAGAAAATAAGGAGTATTAATATGACTAAAGAAGAATTAATGAAGGAAGTAAAATACGATGATAAAGGGCTTGTAACTGTAGTTGTTCAAGATTATCACGCAAAAAAGGTAAGAATGGTTGCCTATATGAATGAAGAGGCTTTAAAAAAGACTCTTGAGACAGGAGATTGTTGGTACTATTCAAGATCACGTCAAAAACTATGGCATAAGGGTGAAGAATCAGGATATTTTCAATATTTAAAAGGAATGTCTATTGATTGTGATGGTGATTGCATACTTATGCAAGTTGAACAAAAGGGTGGAATTTCATGCCACACAGGACACGCTACATGCTTCTATAGAGATTTAACAGAGGATGTGGAGGTAACACTTAACCGTGGTAATGTTAAGGGAGAATCACACTTCTTAAACAATTTACTCGCAACTATTAAAGATAGAGATTTAAATCCAAAAGAAGGATCTTATACAAACTATCTTATTGATAAAGGTATGAATAAGATTTTAAAGAAAGTTGGAGAAGAGGCTGCAGAAGTAATTATAGCCGCAAAAGATAATTCTAAACAGGATACAATCTTTGAGATTGCAGATGTAATGTATCATATGTCTGTAATGATGGAACAAATGGATATCTCTTGGGATGATATTGAAGCTGAACTTGCAAAAAGAGAATAATTAATTTAGTAAAAATAACTAGCACCTTGCTATATATATAGTGAGGTGTTTTTTATGCGAAAAAAATTATATTATTTATTATTGTTAATACCAGCCATCATAATTTATATAATAATTGCTTCAATATATGTTAATGAAACATCAAAGGTAAAAATAAATTATACTAATAAAACGACTCTATATTCTATATATCTTTCAGGTGAGGTAACAAACACATCTGAACTAAGATATAAAAGTGATACTAGACTAAAAGATTTTATATATGATTATTTAACACCATATGCTGATTTAACATCATTTAATGAGATGGACTATATTGAAAATAATAAGGTTTATGTAATAGGTTATATAGATAAAACAAATATAAATACATGTACAATAGAAGAATTAAAAAAATTAGATGATATTGGTGATGTAAGAGGTAATAAAATAATAGATAACCGTCCTTATAATAAAATAAGTGATTTGTTATCAAATGGCGTTGTAGGTAGTGATTTATATGAAAAAATTAAAAATCACATCATGGTATAATAATATTCATTTTCTTGTAATACCCTTACTTCTTACAGCACTATCGTTTAAATATTATATTTTTATATTATTTTTAATTATATATTTAATATACATTACAAGAAAGAAAATATTTACAAAAGCTATTTATATAATAACTATAATATCATCTATTACATACCTTACATATAAACTATACACTCCGTCAATTGCTGATTATAAGGGTGTAATTGTAGAGATTGATGAAAATAAATATGTATGTAGAAATCCTATATATAGTGTTATTTTTTATTCAGATGATGAATATAAAATAGGAGATATAATTAGAATAGATGGAGATAAAAGTATACCCAAAAGTGAATCATATGAATATGGATTTTCATATAGGGATTATTTAAAAAGTAAAAGAATATATTATATTTATAAAAATCCTACAATAAAAAAATATACCAATATTCCAATTCCAGTTGCCTTAAGAGAGGTAATATTAAATAAATTAGCTAAAAAATTAGATACTAAATCATTATCATATGTCTCAGCACTAATATTTGCGAAAAACGATATTGATGATACAACAAAGGAGGATATAAAAACTTTAGGGTTATCACATATGTTCGCTATATCAGGATTTCATATATCTATAATGTTTATGTTTTTAACATTCGCATTAAAGAAAATTGATAATGAAAAAATAAGAAATAATATAATAATTTCATTTTTTGTATTTTATGTGTTTCTTACAGGCTTTCAAATATCAATATTAAGATCTGTTATTATGATAATTCTTTCAATCTTAAATAAAAGGTATAATAGATTATATACATCTCTTGATATATTATCTATATCCATTTTTATAGTATTTATATTAAACCCAGGTTACTTATATCAACTATCATTTATATTAACATATTTAATAACATTCTTTCTTCTTATAACTAGAAAGTTAATTAAAGGACGATATAAAAGTTATAAAATGGCTTTATTAGCTTTTTTATCATCTCTTCCTATAATTATAAACATTAATAATAATATAAACTTATTACAACTGATTTTAGTACCTTTATTTTCATTTGTAATAGGTTATATAATGCTTCCTTATTTGTTTATATTAATATTTATACCAATACTTAAAAAAATAAATATTATTGGTATATTTGAGGGTATCATTTCTAAAATAGGTGATATAAAAATATTTACTTTTACATTTGAATCACTAAATATTTATTTTATTATTATATACTATATCCTATTTATCTTTCTGCTTATAATGCTTGAAAGAAAAAGAAAAAACAAAATAATAATATCTAGCTTTTTTATATATATTATTTTCTTATCATGCATAAGACTATCTAATTTTTATTATCAAATAGAGTTTATTGATGTAGGGCAAGGGGATACTATTCTTATTACTTCCTCTCATAATAGGGATGTTGTATTAATAGATACATTTGGATATAATGCAAGTTATCTTAAAAGAAGAGGTATAAATAAAATAGATTATTTAATAATAACCCATTCTGATAATGATCATATGGGGGCTATTGAAGAAACTTTAAAGTCTTTTGATGTTGAAACTATAGTATCATCAGAATATGATGATATAGGATATGATACAAGAAAAGTAAAATCTGGAGATAATATTTTACTAGAAGATATTACATTAAAAGTATTAGGCCCAATTAATAAAGCTAGCGAAATAAATAATAATAGTATTGTAATACAAATTAATATTTATAATCATAAGATACTTTTAGCAGGAGATATGGAATATAGTGAAGAAATGGATTTGATAGGTAAATATAATAATACGTTAAAATCAGAGGTATTAAAACTTGGTCATCATGGGTCATCCTCCTCTACATCGCAAGATTTTGTTGATGTGGTTAAACCTAAATATTCAATTGTATCTTGTGGCCTTAATAATAAATATGGATTCCCATCTAGTGATGTATTATCAAGAGTTAAGAAATCAAAGGTTTATAGAACAGATTTAATGGGAAACATTAGTGTAAAAATTACTAAGAGTAAAATAGACATTAAAGGCTATAAATGATAAAATATAGTTTGTAAGGAGGTAATAGTGTGGCTTTACTTTATACACTGGTTTCAGATGGTGGAATAATGCTTGATAGAAAACTTGATGATATTATTAAAACTATTAATGGTACATATGATATGGTATCAATTGACCTACAAGAAGATTCTATTATCACATTACTTCAAGAGGTGAAAACATTACCTTTTTTAGAGGATTTTAGAGTTATAAAACTAACATCCCCTAAATTCCTTATAACTGATAGTGGAGTGGATAGTAGATTAATAGAGGAATTTATATCTTATGTAGAAAATCCAAATGATACAACTATTTTAATTACAATTTTAACTCCATTAGAATATCAAAAAATAAAAAAAGATAGTAAAGAATTATCTAAGAAAGCATTTAATGCATTGTGGGATAAATCATCAACTATGGTAATAGAATCACCCAAAGAGACTGATATAGATAAAATTATATCAGAGGAAATAAAAGGATATAAGACTGATATAAGAGCACTTGGTGAACTAAAAAGAAGAGTAGAAGGAGATCCTACAAGATTAATAGAAGAGTTAAATAAATTAAAAATCTATAAAGATGATACCAAAACAATAAAATATGAAGATGTTGATTTATTAGTATCAAGAGATTTAGAGGATAGGGTTTATTTACTTACATCTGCAATTATTTCTTCTTCAAAAAGAGAAGCACTAGATTTATATAGCGATTTTAAAAAGACTGGAATTATGGATTCTCAAATATTATCATCTATAATATCTAAATTTTTAGAAATGTATATGGTAAAACTTATGGCACAGTCAGGTATGTCAAAAGATGAAGTAGCAGATTTCTTCCATGTTAAAAGTGGAAGAGCTTATTATATGATGCAAGATGCATCAAAAATAAGACTTGATGATATTAAAAATAAGTATAGTGAGGCAGTAGGCCTTGATTATAAAATAAAAAGAGGTATGTTAGATAAGGACAATGCCTTATGGCTATATTTATTAAGTGTTTAATTATAAAAAAAAGCACCCATTTAGGGTGCTATTTTTGTTTAAATCTTAAATTAGTTTAAAGAGTTAACAGCAGTAGCTAGTTCAGACTTCTTACGAGCTACGAAATTCTTATGAACAATTCCCTTAGCTTGAGCCTTATCTAACTTCTTATATGCAAATGCTAGTGCAGTGTTAGCAGAATCCTTATCCTTATTTTCAACGGCTACTAAAACGGCCTTTACAGCAGTCTTAACACCAGACTTGAAAGAAGAATTAAATTGTCTAGCTTTTTCATTTGTCTTGACTCTCTTAATTTGTTGCTTAATGTTTGCCATTCTTTCACCTCCGACACACAATGCTTTATTATTATATCAAATATAATGTGAAAGTGCAAGTGAAAATTTTAAATAATGAGTATTATATAAGTTGTAAAATTTAAATTGAGAATAATAAGTGATAATCAATATAAATTACTACATCTATTATATGATTAATAAATATAGAAACCATATAATTAGCTTTTAATGTTTTTTTGGGAAAATGTTTTTTTTGAGAGAAAAGGGCTAATTATATGGCTCATTCATATTTTACCATAATTGATTTAAAAAATATATTTTTTTAGTTAAAAGATAAAAATTTTATAAGTTGTAAAATTTAAATTGAGAATAATAAGTGATAATCAATATAAATTATTACATATGTTACATTATTAATAAATACAGAAGCCATATAATTAGCTTTTAATGTTTTTTTGGGGTTTAACAAAAGTTTTTATTTGAGAGAAAAGGGCTAATTATACGGCTCACTCATATTTTACCATAATCAATTAAAAAAAACATACTTTTTTAATTAAAAGATAAAAATTGATAGAAATGTTACATTTACGAGCAAAAGTCTAGAAAAAACAAAAGTTTTGTAATGCAGACTGGCAAAAGTCTTGAAAAAATGGAAGTTTTGCTATAAAATTAAGATGGTGATAAATATGATTGAAAGAAAAAAATATTTAGATAAATTAATAAAATTAAAAGATACAGAGGTAATAAAAATTATTACAGGTATTAGAAGATCTGGGAAAAGTGTTTTATTAAATCAATTTAGGGAATATTTAATAAAGTCTAATGTTTTACCCGAAAATATTATTTATATCAATTTTGAATTGTTAGAAAATGAAGAATTGTTAGATTATAAAAAATTATATGATTACATCTTGAATAAAACTATACAAGGAAAAATGTATATAATGATTGATGAAATTCAAGAAGTAGTAAAATTCGAGAAAGTAATTGATTCTTTGTTCGCTAAAGGCAATTATGATATTTATATTACAGGATCCAATTCACATCTTTTATCTAGTGAATTATCTACTCTTCTTGCTGGAAGATATATTGAAATTTCAATCTTACCATTTTCTTTTAGCGAATTTTATGAAGTTATTGGTGGAAATAAAAAGGAAGCATTTAATGAATATTTTAAATATGGTGGTCTTCCATATGTTTCTCAAATAAAAGATGAAGATTCTAAATTGTCATATATTGAAGGAATTTATAACACTATTGTAGTACGTGACTTAATTGAAAGGAAAAAGATAAATGATGTAGGGTTATTAAAAGATATATTAAAATATATTTTAGATACTATTGGTAATCCTATTTCATCTAAGAAAATAGCGGATTATCTTTCATCAAATGGAAGAAAAACATCTCATACAACAATAGGTAATTATTTAGATGCTTTAGAAGAAGCCTTTATTATATATAAGGTAGAAAGGTATGATGTAAGAGGAAAATTAAGACTCAGTTCTTTAGGAAAATATTATGTCGCAGATGTTGGGTTTAGATCATTTGTATTAGGGGACAAACAATATAATATTGGATCAGTATTAGAAAATATTGTGTTTCTAGAATTAAAAAGAAGAGGATATAATGTTAATATAGGTAAAATTGATTCATTAGAGATAGATTTTATCGCAACTAACAATAACGATAAAAAATATTATCAAGTATCTTCAAGTGCTTTGGACCCAAAAACTTTTGAAAGAGAATTAGCACCATTATTAAAAATTTCTGATAATTATGAAAAAATGCTTCTAACACTAGATGAACTTCCAATGAATTATGAAGGAATAAAACAGGTAAATATTATTGATTGGTTGTTAAATAAAGAAGAATTCTTTAAGTGAATTCCACTAAAAATAAAATATAATTAAATGGATTGGAGGAATATACTATGAAACTGCTTAATATATATGAAGCACTCCAAGAATTACAAATTTCTAAGGGTGAATTATTAAAACTTATTGATACTAACCAAATATCTGTAATTGTTGATTCTAATAATACATATTATTTTACTGAAGGCTTTATTGAAACATATAAGAAAAATCCTAAAAGGGTATATGTTGATGTTACATATAATAAAATGCGTTATATTCCTGATGCAGATAAGGCAATGCTTAAAAATGATAATTGGGAAAAGAAAATGCTTGGCGATGATGATTAATCATCGCTTTATTGTTAATTTGCTAATGTTAGAAAAAATATCCAGATTTACAAAAATCTGGATGTTCTTTATTATAATATTTCTCGTTTGTAATATCCTCTCGTATTAGTTTCTGAATTAAAATTCTTAGTAGGAATATTAAGATTATTAAGCTTAGATTTAAACATTTTTAATATTTTTACAGATTCTTCATAAGACTCAACAGTTAGATTTATTCTAAACCTTTTTGTAAAATTAGATATTTCGTTTAATTCGTCTATTAGATTTAGTGGCTTCTCGTTTACAATATGTCCTATACAACCTACATGATATAGTGGGAAGCGAGCTTTATTATCAAGCAGTTCATAGTATTGATCCTTACATTTACCACATTCTCCAAATCTTCTTAAAGGACAATATTTGATAGTCATAAGGTTTGTGCGACCATATACCATTATTTCAAGATTTGGATCTGACTTGTATGTATTAACATATGATTTATAAATAGAAGAAATAGTATTTTTTGAGGCTTCAGCAGATAGTGTTACGTATTTAACTCCACATTTATGGAGATTATATATAGCCATTGAATTTATAACATTAAATGAATAATCTGATATTATTTCTTTATCTTTATATCTAAATAATGCGCCATAATTTCCTGCAAGGATATATGATTCATCAATATCTTCATATTTTGCATCTACATAAGGAACATAATTATTATAATAAATAGTATTAATTCCTATGTCCTTACAAGCTTTAAATTGCGCCTCTGTAACACAAAATACGCATAACTTGTTATCTTCTAATTCATAGTCTATTGGAGTAGTAGAAAAGTGGTAGGTTGGAATTAATCTTTTACCTTGCATATCATCCTCAATTAAAGATACTAAATGTCTTCTTACTTCATTTAGGGAAGAAACTGTAATAAATACATCATCTTTAATTAAATTATTTATATCTTTAAGATACATTGAGGTTTCATTTAATTTCGATAATTGTTTAAAAAGAGTTTCATTAGATAAAGGAGCTTTTAAAGCTTTCTCTAAAAGCATTTCAGTTTGAGCATTATATGTTTTACCTGAAATCTTACATGATAGTACAAGAGGTTTACCAATGCATCCTGTTACAGTAAATGTTATAGGTAGTTTAAATTCATTGGTTAATGTTAAATCAATAGTTGAATCTACCATTTTATAGATTTCGGCATCTTTAGGCATTTCTTTAAATATATGAATATAGGCAATACCTGAAGTGTTTTCTACATCTTTATGATTTTTATCTTGTAATGTATCAATATTAAAGTAGTAATCAGTTGAATCTTTTAAGGCAATACGGATTCTATCACCAACATTTAGTGATTCAGAGAGGTTTATTTTAGTAGCCTCTTTTCCATAGCACACAATTTTACCTATAAATTGTCCTTCATTACTTCTTTTAGTGTAATCTACAATATTTCCTCTGTCTTCACCAAAAACGAAACCTTTTGTATAAGCTCTATGGAATATATGATTAAGCATATCAGGCTTATAATTTTTATTATCTATAGCTTTACGATATTCAGAAGTTATAACTTTAACATATTCGGGATTTTTCATTCTGCCTTCAAGTTTTAGTGAATCAACACCACACTCAAGAAATTCAACTAGGTGAGAAGAAGTATTTAAATCTTTCATAGATAGATGAAAGCCAGTATCTGCAAATAAATTTCCATTTTTATAAATTTTATATTCACGTCTACAATTTTGTGCACATCTTCCTCTATTACCACTACGAAGTGTTGTTATAGAAGATAATAGACAACCACCACTATATGATACACATAAAGCCCCATGTGCAAATACCTCTAGTGGCATATCTGAATTAGCTTTAATATTTTTTATTTCTTCAATAGTATTTTCACGAGCAAGGACACATCTTTTAGCCCCTAATTCTTCAAAAAATCTTACATCTTCAAGAGATTTAACTCCACATTGTGTAGATATATGAGCTTCCATTCCAGGAAGGTCATTTATAATATGTGTAATTACTGCAAAGTCAGCACAAATAATAGCATCTACACCAATTTTATATAGTTCGTCTACAAAAGCGAGACAATCTTTAAGTTCATCTTCTTTAACTATTGTATTAACGGTAACATATATTTTTTTACCAATTGTATGAGCAAGAATTAGGATACGCTCTAATTCATCCATTGTTAAATTTTTTGCGTAAGCACGAGCACCGAAACGTTCGGCTGCACAATATATGGCATCAGCACCATTAAATAGCGCAACTTTAGCAGTTTCAAAGTCTCCTGCAGGACATAATAGTTCTGTCATATGATATCACCTATTGTTATTTTATCACAACCAAATATTTGAGTATATATTAAGATTAGTTAATAAACAAAATTTTATTTATTTTTTGTAAAAAATAATTCTAACTTTTAATTTTTTTACTTATATGCTATATTTAAAGCAGGAAATGGGGAAATATGAGATATAAAAATATTATTCAATTCTCCATTGGCAATTGGATATAATATTAAATTAAAATGATTATTAAAAAAGGACTATGATTATGAGAATTCTTATTGTATGTAGTAAAGTGTTTTATAATAGAATAAATGAATATAAAGAAGAATTAGAACGTATGGGACATACTGTTCTACTTCCTAATTGCTCAGATGCACCAGATACTGAAGCTAAATATAGAGGAACAGAAGAACATGCTGATTGGAAGAAGAAAATGTTTATGCAATCTATAGATAAAATAAATAGTAGTGATGCGCTACTATTACTTAACTTTGATAAGAATGGTCAAAAGAATTATATAGGAGGAGCCACTTTCTTAGAATTATATGAAGCTTTTAAAGCTAATAAAAAGATCTATTTTGTAAATGATATTCCAGAAGGTATGTTAAAAGATGAAATAATTGCATTTAAACCTCTTATTATTCATGATGATTTATCATTAATAAAGTAGACTTAATTTTATAAGATTTTTAGTAATTGGTGGTTTATAGTAGAAAGTGTT
>CAZJAM010000030.1:0-17700 GCA_964544095.1 uncultured Anaeroplasmataceae bacterium
GGCTTTTAAAAAAGATTGAGATGCACATAAATATGTAATTTAAGCTTAAAAGCTATATTACACTATATATGGGCATCCTTTTTTCTTTAAACAAAATGTGTTAAAATTAAATAAAGGTAGGCGATTTAAATGAAAACATTATTTAAAAATATTAATGTAGTTGATGTCTTAAAAAATAAAATATATCAATCTAATGTATTAGTAGAAGATGAATATATTAAAGATATTGATTCTAATATATATGAAGCTGATACTATTATTGATGGAACTAATAAATATATATATCCATCATTTATTGATACACATCTACATTTTGAATCAACACAGATAAGGCCTAGTGAATATTTGAAGGTAGCAATCTCTTATGGAACAACTGCTTTTATTGCAGATCCACATGAAATTACAAACGTTTGTGGAGAAGATGGAATTAAATTTATATGTGATGAAATTAAAGACGTTCCTGCAGATGTTAAAGTGATGATGCCATCGTGTGTTCCAGCTACTCCTTTGGAACATAATGGATATAAAATAGATAATAAAGAAACATATAGGATTACTAAAAAATATAATTTATATGGTTTAGGTGAAATGATGGATATAAATGGTATGTTATCAGATGATCCTAATATAAAAGAGAAAATAGATTACTTTAAAAAGAATAATATGATAGTAGATGGTCACGCTCCAGGTCTTAGTGGAGACGCATTAAAAAAGTATATTTCATATGGAATATATACTGATCATGAGACTACTAATGCCACAGAGGCATTAGAAAAAATAAAATGCGGAATGAAGATACTTATTCGTAATGGTTCAGCATCAAAGGATTGCGCTCCACTAGTTAAAATTATAAATAAAGATAACTTAGATTGTTTTGCGTTCTCAACAGATGATAAAGAGCCTGAAGATTTATATAATAAGGGTACAATTATTGATGCGATAAAAATCGCAATAAACAACGGTGTTGATAAGATAGACGCGATACGTATCGCATCATATAATGGATACAAAATATTTAGATTAGAAAATCGTGGCCTTATAGAAAAAGGATATTATGCAAACTTTATTATTGCCTCTAATCTAGATTTTGATAAGAATATAGATGTTTATTATAAAGGTAAAATGGTAGCGCATAATAATAAAGCCTTATTTAATTTGAATAAGGCAGACATAACAAATGTTATACATAGTGTTCATCATAAGAATATTGATATTAGTGATTTAAAATTAGAATTTAATCCTAATATGACAGTTATGGAAATAGTGCCAAATACGCTTCTTACAAAAGGTATTAAACAAACTAGTTACGAGGGACTTAATAAATTGTATTCAATTGAACGCCATCATTCCTTACCACTTATAGGTAAATGCTTTGTTAAAGGATTTAATCTAAAAGATGGCGCAATTGCACAAACAATAGGGCATGACTCTCATAATATAATCGCACTTGGAGATAAGGAAGAGGATATTTTAGATGTTATTAATGCCCTAGGTGTTGATGGTGGTATAGCAATCAAATCTAATAATAAAATAGTATATTTTAAACTTGATATTGCAGGACTTATGTCTTCTAGTACTATTGAAGATGTTTTAAAAAGAAGATATGAGCTTCATGAGGCATTAAGTGAACTTTCTATGAATAATAGTATTAATCCTTTAATGTTATTATCATTTTTATCACTTATAGTAATACCAGATGTTAAGCTTACTTGCGAAGGGTTATATTCATTTAATCAAAAAAAATATATAGACTAAAATATATGGGCTTTTTGTGATATAATTAATTTCGGATTGGATTTAGATAAAATGAAATTTTTTGTTACAAAATGCTATATATATAATAGAAAAATATCTAAACTTTTAGCGATAAAAAGAAGTATGGATGATGCTCGTGGTGGAGAATGGGAAAATCCTGGTGGGGGAACTAAAAGATTTGAATTACCTTCAGAATGTGTAAAAAGAGAGGTAATGGAAGAAACAGGTCTTATTATTAAAAATCCCGAGTTTTTATATGATATAGAATTACCAAATACAAATATTGTATTTAAAAACTATATTGCATATACAGATCGTGAAGATATAATGTTATCAAGAGAGCATACAGAATATTTATGGCTTAATGTAAATGATTATTTGAATATTGTAAATGATGAGATAAAAAATGATTTTATTAAACATCGAGTAATATATAAACTAAGTTAAAAATACGGGGTACATTTATGAAAGAATCAAATGGAGTAAAGGTAAAGAATAGAACCTATTATTCAAAACAGGAATATCTATCGGCATATAAAAAGTCAAAAACATTGTGCATAGTTGTTATTACAATAGAAATTATAATTTTAATTATAACTTTATTAATGATGGATGTTATATCAATAATATTAATACCTTTCTTTTTCGTTTTTAGTATGATTTTAATATATCAATATTATACTATGATGAAGCCAGAGGATTTTAATAAAAAACTTGATTTAGTAAATGGTTTAGAAGAAGTAGAAAATATTAATGATTCTAAATCAGATGAATGCTATGGACATGAAGAAGAATATAAAAATGCGCCTGAATTAGGATATGATAAAACAGATAAAGATATGTGCTATGGTCATGAAGAAGACTATATTAAGGCAAAACCTAAAATAAAGGATTATTGTATTAAATGTGGTACTCCATTAAAGAAGTGGGAGAATGTTTGTCCTAATTGTGGTAAGAAAAGATAATTAATATGATTTATAATAAGCCTAGATTTAAAATCTAGGCCTTTTAAATGAATAAAAATAAAAGGCCTTAAAAAAGCCTTATAAAAAAATAGTCTCCATATTAAAAATATTTTGTTTAATAGGGAGAGTTAGTTTGTTTATGAAAAAATATGGAGACTAGTAGGTTGCCCTACATACATATGTTAACACAAATAAAATTATTTAACTAGTGTTATGCTTAAAAATTTTAATAAATTTTTGCAGTGAGCATAAATTTCGCCATAACAAGCATCAAAGTCTCTAGTATACCAAGGATCATCTACATCAATATCTGTATTTGAATATTCACATAATTTATGGATTTTAGAAGAAGGACCAAGGATTCTTTCTATATTTTGCATATTATAAGAATCCATTCCTATAATTAAATCAAAATTGTCTAAATCAGGCTTTGTAATTCTTGTGGCTTTATGTGCATCGTATGGTATTTTATTTTTAGATAATACCTTTTTAACTGGCGGATAAATATCATTTCCTATTTCTTCTAAAGATGTAGCTTTAGATGTAATATATAATTGGCTATCTATTCCTTTTTCACGAGCTAAATATTTAGTTATGTATTCAGCCATAGGACTACGACAAATATTTCCATGACATACAAATAATATTCTTATCATATAATCACCTTTAAAAATAAATCCCAAAATTAATTGGGATTTTAAATTAATATTTTATTTCGTATGCGTCATCATCTGGTTCATCAGGAGTAATTCCTAATTCTTCAGCAACTTCATACATAATTTCGTTTACACCTTGATATCCATCTTTAAACATGTCATCAACAACATCGTTTAATAACTGAAACATTGCGTCTGGCGCATCAGTCTTTTTCTCGATGTAATCCATAACTCTTGCTTCTAGGTCATTAAGCTTATCCATACCAACTTTATTATTAGGTGAAGCACTTTCAAGTTCAGCTTGGAAATCATTTATGTAAAGAAGAAGATTTATAGTTTTAGCACATTTATCCATATCTTCTAAAGAAGAATGGAATACTTTTTTTAAGATTAAATCTATAGTATCAAAATGATCATGTAGATAATTGAATCCACTTTCAAATATCATTTCTTCATCATTACTCATTTTATAATGGTTTTCTGTTGCTTCATTATAGTAGTAATCACATACTGCAAGTACGTGAGGGAATCTTCTAATAATTGCGCTATTGTTTTTTACAAGAGCGTTAATTAAATTAGAATTTTCAAATTTCCAATTGGCATAATCAGTTAGAATATCCATTATATCACCTATTATCTAGTTTTCATTTGAGGGAATAGAATTACGTCACGAATAGATTCTGATTCTGTTAAGAATATAACAAGTCTATCGATACCAATTCCAATTCCACCTGCTGGAGGCATACCATACTCTAATGATTCTACGAAATCAGTATCCATTTCGTTAGCTTCATCGTTTCCAGCTTCTTTTTCAGCTAATTGTTCAAGGAATCTTTCTTTTTGATCAATTGGGTCATTTAATTCAGTATAAGCATTTGCGAATTCATGTCCTCCAATGAATAATTCAAAACGTTGAACAAATCTAGGATCGCTTGGGTCCTTTTTAGTAAGTGGTGAAATCTCAATTGGGTGACCACATAAGAATGTTGGTTGAATTAATGTCTTTTCTCCATATTCTTCGAAGAAAGCATTAATAATATGTCCTACTGAAATATAGTGAGGTTCAACTGGTACATGATGAGCTTTCGCAAGTTCTACAGCTTCTTCAAAAGTATAGTTGTTATTCTTAAAATCAACACCAGTTTGTTCTTTAATTACATCACACATAGAAACTCTACGGAAAGGCTTAGAGATATCAATCTTTTCCCCTTCTCTATCAAATGGGTTAATAAATTCTTCTTTACCAACAACCTTATCAGCTGCAGCTTTAATAACACCTTCACAAATATCCATCATTGAAGATAGATCTCCAAATGCTTGATATAGTTCAACTGTTGTAAATTCAGGGTTATGAGTTCTATCCATACCTTCATTACGGAAGATACGTCCAATTTCATATACTCTTTCTAGTCCACCAACAAGAAGTCTCTTTAAGTGAAGCTCTGTTGCGATACGTAGATAAAAGTCTGCGTCTAATGCGTTATGATGTGTAATGAATGGACGAGCAGAAGCACCACCTTGAATATTTTGAAGAACTGGTGTTTCAACTTCAATAAATCCTTTTGAATCAAAATAATTTTGCATAGCACGAATGATTTGAGGACGCATAATGGCAACTCTCTTAGAATCTTCATTCATTATTAAGTCAAGATAACGACGTCTATATCTTTCTTCCTTGTCAGTAAGTCCATGGAACTTTTCAGGAAGAGGTCTTAGTGCTTTAACAAGATGAGTATATTTATCACATTTAATAGTAATCTCTCCTGTTTGAGTAAGCATAATTGCACCCTCTACACCAACAATATCTCCAAGATCTGCCATCTTAAATAATGCATATTGATCTTCTCCAACTACATCCTTACGAATATATACTTGAATAAATCCTGTTTTATCTTGAATAGAGAAGAAGGATGCCTTACCCATCTTACGAATAAACATGATTCTTCCGGCAACATTTACCTTTGCGGCAGTATTTTCTAAATGTTCATGAAGAGCAGTCTTTAAATCCTCTTCATTAAGGTCAGTGTGAGATGATTTAAATTCATCTATAATTTTTGAAGCTTTTGACTTTACATCAGATGCATGATCAGTTGCATCATATCTTTGACCAAATGGGTCAAGTCCAAGCTCTTTTAATTTTCCTAGTTTTTCACGTCTAGCAAGTTCTTGATCAGAAAGTTTTTGTTCCATATGTATAACCTCCAAAAATAAATCCATATTATTATATCATAATAATTAATTAAATGGCAAATAAATTGAAAAAATCCACCTCAAATGAAGTGGATATTTCATATTAAATTATTATTTAAGATTTAGGCTACAAATTTATCCATAAGGTCAGTTATAGTCTTATAAGGACCTGCTGGAATTTCTGGATCTTGAACTTCATCATTATATTTGAATTCAATGCTAGCTTTTGCTGTACTAATATCAAATTTTTCTGCAACATCATCAGGATCCTCTTCATCAGCAACAGTAGAAGCTTTAAAATTACTAAAATCTACTGATAATGAAGAAATATAACCAGTTATTGCGTTTGCTTTTAGTGTAATAGAATATACTGCATCAGTAGCTTCTAATTTTACATCATCACTTTGTAAATTTATAAGAGATGAGAAAGCAGTAGAAGACATTTCAGCTGTAAATTCTACCGTGTTTGTTTTACCATTAACATTTGAAATTTCAACACCAATACCAAATGTTTCTATTAGAGCGCCTAAATTAGCACCTCTTGCTGCAGCAGCTTTTGAAATAGAGTTAATGTTTAGTACTTTAGAATAATTTTGAATAGAATATAATGCGTTATTATATTTTCTCATTGTACTTTGATTATCTTCAGTTACTGTTGTAAGAGTAGACGCATCAAGTTCATAAATATCTGGTGTAAACAAATTAAGTACGCTTAGCTCTTCGTAAGTATCATAAAAGTCGTGTTCTTCAGTAGCGTTTGTTTCTACTTTATTCTCACCAAATTGAAGATAAATTTTACTATCAGTACCAGCTGATTTATAAGCCTTTATAGACTCATTTACTGATAAGTTTGTTGTTTGATTTTCAGAAGCAGTAACATTTGCACTACTATCAATATATAATTCTGTGTTGTTAATAGAATTTGAAATAGTTTGTTTTTGCTCATCTGTTAAATCACCAGGGTTCATTTGAGTGAATGTAACATCATTAAAGTCAATATTAATAGTATTTGTAGTATTAAGTGCTATTTCACCAGTTGTTGAACCCGCTTCAGCCTTTGCATTTAATTCAGCATTAAATGAAACTCCAAATCTAGAAAGTGTCGAAGTGTTTGTTGAACCAATTGTGTTTAATGCTTCAACTACCTTTTCTTTGTCGTCAGTTTTTTCAATAATTACAGTATTTCCGTTTGCATCCTTAATTTCTACGCTATTATCCTTATCATCAGAGCAAGATGCTAATCCGATTAATGATAGAGATGCAACTAAAGATGTTAAAATAATTTTCTTTTTCATGCCTTTTTCCTCCTCGCACATAAATATTATAACATATGTTTAAAATAATTCGCCATCTTTTTTTAAATTGTCATAAAAAAATAAAAACAATATAAAAATTAGAGAGTAAAAAAATCCACCTCAAACGAAGTGGATGTCTTATATTAAGCTCTATTAGATGAGTGAAGGACATCTCTCATCTTATGTCTTACAGCCTCAGTTATGTTATCACGTGCAACACCAAGAGGTTTTCTTGGATCGAAACAAGTAGGGTTATCAATTATATATTTTCTCATTGGTGCATAACAAGCAAGTCTAATGTCAGAATCAATATTTATTTTGCATACTGCCATTTTTGAAGCTTTTGCGAGTAAATCCTCTGGAACACCAATAGCATCTTTCATTTCTCCACCACAAGAATTAAACATCTTAACATAATCTTGTAGAACGGAAGAAGCACCATGTAATACAATTGGGAATCCTGGAAGTCTCTTTGAAACTTCTTCTAGGATATCAAATCTTAATTGTGGTTTAGTTCCAGGTTTGAATTTAAATGCACCATGTGAAGTTCCAATTGCGATAGCAAGTGAATCTACACCAGTACGCTTTACGAAATCTTCAACTGTATTTGGATCAGTATATGATGAATGCTCAACATTTACTTCATCTTCAATACCTGCAAGAGTTCCAAGCTCACCTTCAACTGTAACATAAGGCTTATGTGCATGTGCATATTCACATACTTTCTTAGTTAAAGCTACATTTTCTTCATAAGGAAGTGATGAACCATCAATCATAACTGATGTAAATCCTGTATCTATACAATCCTTACAAACCTCAAATGAATCACCATGGTCTAGGTGTAATGCGATAGGAAGTCCTGAATCTTCAACAGCTGCTTCTACAAGCTTTTGAAGATAAATAGGATTTGCATATTTTCTAGCTCCTCTTGATACTTGAAGAATTATTGGAGAATGTTCAAGCTTTGCAGCTTCAACAATTCCTTGAATAGTTTCCATATTATTAATATTAAATGCTCCTACAGCATATCCTTCATCATATGCTTTCTTTAGCATTTCAAGTTCGTTTACTAATGGCATAATAGCCCTCCTTTATTTTTACATTAAAATTATACTACAAAAGAGCCTTCTTTTAAAGTATAATTATATTAAAGTTGAGGAGGTATCTTATGAAGAAGTATATAATTTTTGATTTTAATGGAACACTCCTTAATGACGTTGATTTAGGATTAAAGCTTATAAATGAGTTCTTAGAATATCAACATAAGCCACTACTTGATATGGATAAATATAGAAGGGTATTTGGCTTCCCTATAAGAGATTATTATGTAAGAGCGGGACTTGATTTGAATGCTGATAGATTTGAGGATTTAGCTATTATTTATAATGAAAAATATATGAGAGAATCATTATCTTGTAAGTTATATGATGATGTATTTGATTTACTTTTAGAATTAAAGGATAATGGTTATTATTTAATATGTTTATCATCTTCTGAAATAGGCAATCTTATATTCCAACTTAAATATTATAAAATCTATAATTTTTTTGATAAAGTTATTGGTACAAATGATGTAGAAGCAAAGTCAAAAGCTAAACTTGGATATGATTTTATAGTTAATAATAACATAAACCCTAGTGAAGTAATATGTGTTGGAGATTCACTACATGATATAGAAGTAGCAAATCTTATTGGATGTGATGGAGTGTTGTTTACAAAAGGTCATCAACATCCTGATATGTTTAAAGGATATAGAACAATTGATAAACTTAGTGATATAAAAGAATATTTAAAATAAGAAAAACGCTTCTTTAAATAAATCGTTTGGTTGGTTGATTAAAGCCTTCAATAAATCGGTGGTTTGGTTGATAATCTACTAACCAATCAAACGCTAATTTTAAAGAACCAATGTTTTTTCTATTATAAAACCCAAATTACCATGACTCATTTAAATGACCCATTAAAATTTAATGATGATAATTGAATGACTTTGATATAATTCTAGTAGAAAAAAGCTTATTTCTTTTATTATGGATTGACTGAATTTTATAATTAAAGCTCTTCAAATTCAATACTCGCAGACATAATTAAATCATCATCATATTCTTCAGTTAAATACTTTTCTAAATACGAAAATTTATCTTTTAAATTATAACCTCTATAAATTGATATGTTTTCACCAAGGTCATCTTTTTCAAATGCTAATTGATAATTATCATCAAATGTGAATATTATTCCATATGTATCTAAGAATTCATAGGAGTTATTAGTAGTTGTATCAAGAGCTGTTTGCCTAGTATTTACTAACTCTATTTTATTAATAGTTAAGTTAAGTGTTTCTTTAATGAATTCAACATTATGGATAGTTGATATAATTTTTGAAACAGACTTAAAATCAATATAACTCATTTCTTCATCACACCCTATTTTTTTCACATCATGGTAATAATCTGTTAAAATATATAAATTTTTATTAATTGATAAATATACAGCACCATAGGATGTATTTGTAAATGTAAAAGGTTGATGTGAGATGTAATCAAGTTTCTTATTTATTAAATTTTTTAATATATTGATTAAATTGTTATTAATTCTATTATTTGTTTGTATCATTATTGTTCTCACTTTCAAAATGTATTTTTTGATATTTTATATTTTTGTGATTGTTTGACTTTCTAATATTTATTTCAACAGCTGGACTATTTTGACTAGAAGTTATCGTTCTAAGAGTAATAATCGTTCCATCTTTCATATAAGAAATTATAATTTTATTAGTGTTTTTATAAATTATATTTTCTTGCCCACCATAGGCTAACAAATTATAAAATTTTGTCGCTTCGATTATAGGATTATCACAAATTATTTGACGAATAAATCTTTCTTTTGATTTACCTTTTTCTCCGAAAAAACCATTTTTACTTAAATTATAATGCTTTTTTACTTCATCAATATTATCTAGTAATGAATGATATGATTTAGAGTGCCCTTTATAAAAAGACCCCATATTATTATACCTCCTTTTTACAATGTTTTTCAAAATGATTAGGATACCTATGAAATTTAGTTAAAGACTCAAAGTTTGAAAATATAACTTTAGGCATATAACCATAAACTATCACATCAGTTGGAGTTAAGCGTTTAATCATTTCTTCAAGGCCAATTCTAAACATTAATTTTTGCTCATTAGATTTTATGCATCCATGAGTAGAAATTGCTAGAATAGAATTCTTAGGTAATCCGTTAAAACAATATCTAAAACTATTTTGATCTGACCATCTAACAGTTGGTATTATCGGTATTCCATGTTGTTGTAAATAAACTCCACAAGCTCTATTAAAATAAGTATTAGTCATTTGTAAATAATCAAGTTGACCTATCGCAAGTGAACAATCAGGAGTTATTACTCCATCAAATTCGGATATAAGTGGTAGATAATGATTTATATTTGAAATGAAATTTTTAAATATTTTATCGTGTAAATAAAAATGTATATATCCTCTTTTTGATTTTGAAGTTGAAATCAAGTTAAAGGGTATTAAATCTTTTGGGATTGAATTATTATTCATATTGATAATTTCTGGCATTTTTATATCACCTGTAAAATTCGCATTATCTACAAGATATGATTGGAATCCATCATCAAATCGGTTTTTATCTTTTTTAGGCATTTTATCACCTCCTTGACTTTAGTATATGAAATAAAAATAAAATTATCAATTCCAGTGAAAAATCACATTTTTAAATTATAAAATCATTGTAAAACATAAAAAAATATTATATAATAATGGCAAATAATGAAATGTGTTATGTAATTTATGAAAGAAGGTTATTAATTATGGATAATGAATTAACTAAAATAGGTGAAAGATTAACTGAAATACGTAAAGAAGCTCATCTTACACAACAAGAAGTAGCTGATAAAATTGATGGATTAACTGTTCAAATGATTAGTTCTTATGAAACGGGTAAGCAAAAACCAGGAATTGAGAATTTAGCAAAATTTTCGAAATTTTTTAATGTTTCTCTAGATTATATATGCTTTGGTAATAATTCTCAGATGAATAATTTAAAATTAAAAACATATAGTGATTTATTTAGAGAAATTTTAAAGATTTATGAATCAAATTTTTTTGAAATGAGGAATATCGGTTTAGATATGAGTGATAATGATTTCAAATATTTTTATATTACAAGTAATGATGAAATTCTAATTGAATTTATTGAACAATTTAAAAAATTAGAATCGTGCAAAGACATATTAGGCGAAGAAGTTTATAAATTAAGTGTTGAAAGTTTAATAAATAAATACAATTATAAAATCAACTAAAAAAAATAAAATTAATTGAAATCAAAATGTTTATAATATAGAAGAACTTAAAGCGTGAAAGTTAAAAAAGTGCTAAAAAAAGCGCATAAAAAATATTGCGCTTATAAAATACTTTGCTTCTTTAAATAAATCGTTTGGTTGTTTGATTAAAGCCTTCAATAAATCGGTGGTTTGGTTGATAATCTGCAAACCAATCAAACGCTAATTTTAAAGAACCAAAAAAAACACCAGTTCAAATTTATGAATTGGTGTTTGTTTTTTAATTATCAATTTTTCTTTCACTAATAAGCTCATACATTTTAGTAGTATCAGCTTTTTTAGTTGAATCAAGCAATTCTAAAACTTTAATTTTAACTTCTTTATTACCAAACATAATAGTGATAATATCATCTTTTTTTAGTTGGTAAGAAGGTTTCGCAATTTTATCGTTTACAAGAATTCTTTCTTCAGACGCAACCTCTTTCGCAAGAGTTCTACGCTTAATAACTCTTGAGACTTTTAAAAATTTATCTAGTCTCATTGTTATCATCTACCTTTGTATCATCATTGGTAGTATTTTCGTCTTTATTAGTATCTTCAAGATCCTTTTGAACATCCTTATCTTTATTATCAGAAGAAGATGGAGTAGTATTTTCGGTCTTTTCTAAATCAACTACATCTTTACTAACATCCAAAGTATTATTTTCTTCTGTAGCAGGTTTAACCTCGATTATGTTTTGAGGAGCAACATTTTCAATGTTTCTTCCGCAATTGATACAAAATCCTGAGGCTATGCGATTCTTAGCACCGCATGTAGGACAGATCTTGAATGCTTCAGTTGAAGTAGTTTCCTCCGTTTTCTTAAACTCGGCTTCTTTTGCTTCACGTTCAGCTTTAATCTTATCACGGTCGTCCCATCTCTTTAAATGACCAGTTTCTGCTATCTCATCAATATCAGCCTTAGTTAATGTTTCAACTTTCTTTAGATATTCAGCAATGTTATTTAATAAATCTTGATTCTCTAAAAGAATCTTCTTACAATTTTCATAACAATCTTCAATAATCTTACGTTGTTCTCTATCGATTTCAAGGGCTACTTGGTCAGAGAAGTTCTTTTCCTTCATATAATCACGTCCTAGGAATACTGATCCTGTTTGTTGTTCATATTGAACAGGTCCTAGAGATGACATTCCATATTCAGTAATCATTGAACGAGCAATACGTGTCGCACGTTGGAAATCGTTAGAAGCACCAGTTGATACTTCATTAAATGTAATTTCCTCAGCAACTCTTCCTCCTAAAAGACCTGTAATTCTATCTAGAAGAGAAGTACGAGTCTCAAAGTAGTTTTCTTCCTCAGGAAGCATAAGTGTATATCCACCAGCTTGTCCACGAGGTATAATAGTAACTTTTTGAACAACGTTGGCATGTTCTAACTTTAATCCAATTACAGCATGTCCTGCCTCATGATGTGCAACTAAATCTTTTTCATGATCAGAATATTTACGACTCTTCTTAGCAGGTCCCATCATTACACGGTCAGTTGCTTCATCTAAGTCTTCCATAGTGATAATCTTTCTATTATCACGAGCAGCAAGGATTGCAGCTTCGTTTAATAGGTTTTCAATATCAGCTCCACTAAATCCAGGGATACGAGCAGCAAGTTCATCAAGTTTAACATCATCTGCTAAATGCTTATTTCTTGCGTGTACTTTTAATATAGCTTCACGTCCTGCAACGTCTGGATTAGAAATAGTAATTTGTCTATCAAATCTTCCTGGTCTTAATAATGCAGGGTCTAGAACGTCAGGTCTATTTGTTGCGGCCATAACAATAATTCCTAGGTTAGTTGCAAATCCGTCCATTTCAACAAGTAGTTGGTTAAGAGTTTGTTCACGTTCATCGTGACCTCCTCCAAATCCAGCACCACGTTGTCTACCAACGGCATCAATTTCATCAATAAATATAATACAAGGGTGATTTTCCTTTGCAGTCTTGAATAAGTCACGAACACGTGAAGCTCCAACTCCTACAAACATTTCAACGAATTCTGATCCTGAAATAGAGAAGAATGGTACTCCAGCTTCACCAGCAACAGCTCTTGCAAGTAAAGTTTTTCCTGTACCTGGAGGACCGAATAGAAGAATACCCTTTGGAATTCTTGCACCCATATCAGAATATTTCTTAGGATTCTTAAGGAAATCAACCACTTCAACAAGTTCTTGTTTTTCCTCTTCACATCCAGCTACATCATTAAATGTAACTTTACCACCACGTGATTGTCTTGCGGTTGATTTAGCGAAATCAAATGCTTTACCATTGCCTGATGATTTAAGCATAAATACTAACGCTACAATTATTAAAACATCTGGTAATAGATATAAAATAATAGACCAAGTATTATTGCTTGAAATAGTATTTAATGTAATATCTGTTTCACTAACTAATGCTTCATATTGATCATCTGTAACATTAATAGTGTAATATTTAATCTTCTGTTTTGAAGTATCTTCATAAAATGTACCTTTAATTACAAATACATTTGGATTATCGGATCCTGCAGGTTTAGCAGAACCAGAAATGAAACGGCTCTCAGATATAGCAGAGGTAAGCTCAGTATACTCAATACTATCGTATTTAGTCTTTGTAAGATTCTTATATGCAAACCAAGAACCAATGGCAAGAACAATAATTAAAATATACATTCCAAAAGAAGTAAAAGGACTACGTCCCTTTGGTCTATTTGGAGTTTGATTATTGTTTTGGTTTTGATTATTTTGATTATTATCCATTCTTTTACTCCTTTATATTTTACTTTTCATAAACTTCTTTCTTAAGTACACCAATAAATCCTAGATTACGATAAGACTCATTGTAATCAAGTCCATATCCTACAACGAATTCATTTTCAACTGTTGTACCAATATACTTAACATTTATTTCATGCTTGCGCACAACGTTTTTCGCAAGAAGAATAGCTGCTTCAACTGATTTAGCACCTCTATCTTTTAAAAACTTAATAATGTCATGAAGAGTTTGACCTGAATCAATTATATCATCAACAATTATTACATCTTGATCCTTAACATCAAAGTCAACATCCTTCTTAATAATTATATGACCTATTGATTCTGTTCCAACATAAGAAGAAACATCCATATAATCAGTACGGATATAACATCCAATATTTTTAACAAGATCAGACATGAATGGTTCACATCCCTTTAATAATCCAACGATTATAGGGTTTTTACCTTCATAATCATGCTCAATTTGCTTACCCATTCTTTCACAACATTCTAAAATAGTTTCCTTCGAAATTAAAACTCTTTCGATATCATCAGTCATTGCCATATTATTTCACCTCTAAAACTAAAAATATATCATAATTATCTTTGTATTTAAAAATATCCTTTGATTTAGCTATGTTATAAACCCAAATGATATTATTATTACCATCTAGTACTAAAGGAATTCTATCTCTATCCTCTTTTAATATCTTATGGTCAATAAATAAATCTTTTATCTTTTTATAACCAGCATTAAGTAATATTTTATCCCCATTTAATCTATTCCTAATAGTAAGCGGAAATACTATATCATTATAACATAACTTTAAGTAAATTGCATTACTTGGAAGTTTATCCGTTAGGTATATTTTAAATTGGTTATTATCAATAATATCATTTTTGTTATTTATTTTAAATAAATACGCGTCAGTTTTTTCTACTTTTTTAATAAAACATATATCATATCTTTTAACAAACCATAAATTACCCTTTAAACTATATTCTAATTGAGGCTTATTATTAGATATAATTGATAATAAATCATTAATTAAATTTTCACTACGTTCAATATTATATTTTTCAAGAAGAAGACATATAATATCTTTTTTTAAGAACGCATGAAGGCTATTAAATGATTTTATATCGATTTTATTTTCGTTATCTAATAAATATTTGCTTGATATTCCTCTAATAAATTCAAATGCTTCATGTAATTGAATAGAATAAGCATTTGTCCTTTCTAAAATGTTAGGACATTCTTTCTTTAAAATAGGAATTATATGATGACGAATTCTATTACGTGTAAAGTCATCAAGTGCGTTTGTATAATCTTCATAATATACGATATTATTATTTTTTGCGTACTCTTTAATTTCATCTTTTGATAAAGATAGAAGAGGACGAATTATATGAATATTATCAATTACTAAATCGTTTGATATACCACCATATCCATACATATTAGATCCTGACATTATATTCATAAGTATTGTTTCAGCGTTATCATCTGCATGATGCGCTGTGGCAATATAATTAGCATTATAAATTTTGGCAACATTAATAAAGAATTCATATCTTTTATTATGAGCGGTTGCTTCAAAGTTTTTAGAAATCTTATCTAAATGAAGGATTTCATATGGAGTATTTGTGGATTTACAAAGTTTTATAATGTTTTCTTCTTCCATATCAGATTCAACTCTTTTTTTATGGTTAACATGAGCCACAATTATATTAAATCCTAAAGCTTTTAGAGAGTGAAATAAAACCATTGAATCTACTCCGCCAGATAGGGCTACAACAATAGTCTCACCTTTTTGTATTAAATTGTATTTCTTCAAATAATTATCAATTTTATATAGCAATTTAATCACCTTTTATTACATTATATCATAATTAGATAGCGCATATACTTAAAAAATGATGTGAGATTATGGTATAATGTTTTTTGGTGATAATAATGGAATTAATTCTTGCCTCATCTTCACCAAGAAGACGAGATATTTTGAATGAATTTGATTATAAATTTAATATTATTACTAAGCCTATAGATGAGACAATGGATGATAAAATGTCACCTATAGATAATGTTAAAGCTGTAGCCTTAAAGAAGGCAAAGGCTATAGGATTACAGCATGATAAAATAGTTATTGGCTGTGATACTATTGTAGTTCTTGATAATAAGATTTATGGTAAGCCAAAAGATAAAAAGATGGCATTTGATATGCTTAAAAGCTTATCTGGTAGAACACACTCTGTAATATCTGGGGTCGCTATTATATTTAATAAAGATGTTTATAACTTTGCAGTAGAATCTAAGGTTTATTTTAAAGATTTAACTGATAGTATTATAGAAGAATATATTGAAACAAAAGAGCCAATGGATAAGGCAGGAGCTTATGCGATTCAAGGAATAGGTGCAAAGCTTGTATTAAAACATGAAGGTTCACTTAATAACATCATTGGACTTCCTATAGAAGATATTAAACCAATACTTGATAAATATTATTATATGTGGAAAATTGGAGATGTTTATATACCAAATCAAGTAGTACTAGCTCCTATGGCAGGTATATCTAACGAAGCTTTCCGTAGACTTTGTAAAATGCATGGCGCAGGACTAATGGTTGCGGAAATGGTAAGTGATAAGGCAATAGGTTTTTCTAATGAAAAAACTATTAAGATGACTAAAGTTGCAGAAGTTGAGCATCCAATATCTATGCAGATATTTGGTGCTGATAAGGAATCTTTAGTATATGCTGCAAAATACTTAGATAAACATTCAGATTGTGACATAATAGATATTAATATGGGATGTCCTGTTAATAAAGTCGCAAGAAAAGCGGGTGCAGGAGCTTCTTTATTAAGAAATCCAGAAAATGTTTATGATATTGTATCTTCTGTAGTGAATGCTTGTAAGAAACCTATTACAGTAAAAATAAGACTTGGTTGGGATAATGATGAAATCAATTGCGTAGAAAACGCAAAAATGATTGAAAAAGCAGGAGCTAAGGCTATAGCGATTCATGGAAGAACACGCGCTCAAATGTATTCAGGAGTAGCTAATTATGATTATATAAAAGCTGTTAAGGAAGCTGTTAATATTCCTGTAATAGCTAATGGTGATATAGATTCTCCTAAGAAAGCTAAATATGTTTTAGATTATACAGGTGCAGATGCCGTTATGATAGGAAGAGCGGCACAGGGCAATCCATTTATTTTTGATGAAATTAATGAATATTTAATTAATAAAAAAATAATTGAAAGACCATCAAATAAAGAAATATTTGATACTATTATGCTTCAACATAAATATCTTGTTGCGCTAAAAGGTGAGAAGCTTGCGATGCTTGAAATGCGTACACATATAGCACAATATATTAAAGGTATGACAGGAGCTTCCGCAATAAGAAACAGCGTTGTAAAGTCTAATGACTTTGATGAAGTTACAAAAATACTTAAAAATTTTCTTTTAGGATAACATTATATTCTACATCATATTCTACATCACATAATTTTACATAATGTTATATAAATAAATATATATGAGTAGTGATATAATTTTAATATAAATCTTACATAGTTTAGAAAGGTATTAATAATATGAAAACTAAAAATTTATTAGGAATATTAAGTATCTCAATACTTGCGGCATTATCTCTTTCAGGATGCGAAACTAATAGAAATAATACTAATAATGATTCAACAGATTCTTTAGTTAATGGCGGAGGAGATTCTGATTCTGGT
>CAZJAM010000031.1:0-17024 GCA_964544095.1 uncultured Anaeroplasmataceae bacterium
AATAATGGGCTTTGTCAAGAGTTTTGTGTAAAATTTATTTTAAAAATTAGTTATTTTCTTCTTATAGCAAAAGAAAAAACTATGGATTACTTATCCATAGCCTCTTTTTCTTCTACCTTATCTTTTAATAAAGTATTATCAATATTTTTTATAGCTTCATTATTTAAGTTAATTTCATTTTTAACTTCATTAACATATATTTGTGTCTTAGCCATACTTTCTTTAATATCTTCTAATGTATCATTAGATTTTACAGTATTTTCTTTATTAGAATACTCGCTTATTATTTCTTTTAAATCATCTTTAATTTCATCTTTTTGATCAACTGAAATATCAGCATTTTTACTATTTGCGTCCATTATAGATTTTAATGCAAATTGTTTATAGAAATTAGCGTCTATTCCTTCTTGTGAAAATTTTATTCTATTGTAATCTGTTGAAATATAAGAATCTATTGCGATTTCTGAATATTTATTTATAGGATCTCCTGATTCACCATAAATATATTTACAAATATCAAGTTTCATTTGATGTATGTAATTTTCTTCTTCTCTATATTGATTTTTATGGAATAATTTCCAAAAGAATCCTCTGTTTTTATGTACTTCTTGGAATTCTCTTAAAGCTCCAAAAAGTAAATGATCTTTTGCGTGTGCTGTAGATTCAATATTATCAGCCCATCTAAATCCTAATTCATTTTTTACTGCAAATAATCTTCTGTTAGATGCAATAGATATTGCGTCTTTGGTAGTCATATTCTTATAAAATGCATTTTTTACTTTCTTTGGTTCAACTTTAGTAAGTAATTCAGTACCACTTATTTTTTCATAACCATAGAATTCAAACATTTCATTAATATGATATTTTTCATTAACACTCTTAATTACATTACTTATATATTCTTCTTCACCAGTTAGGTTTTTATTAACTATATCTACGTCTTTATCAGAAGTTGAATCTAGCTTTTTTACAACTGAAACATTATTTTTAAAATTTTCTTTTAATTCCTTTTGAATAAGTTTGAAATATATTTGAGCCATCTTTTTATAATTAGCTCCGCTTGTTTTAGATTCACATAAATCAAATCCATATTTTTCCCAAATATGCTCGTATGCACTAGTTTTTGGCATAATATCACCACTCCTTTTTTTTATATAATTATACTCTTGTTATCGTAAAATACAAGTTTTATTTTTTATTATCTTCTAAAGATTTTATAGATAATACCATTCCACTAATTTTAATAGTGGCATTATCATTTATTTCGTTAGAAATACAAAGTGAATCATAAGGTTTTAATTTATAATTATCTAAATTATATTTAAAACCATTAAGACTTATAATTGATTCTTTTAGCGCAAAGAATGAAATATATTTGTACTGGTCTAATTTATAATTTTTATCTTTTATAAGTACTTCTATTTCTGTAAAATCATCTATAAACTTAAGTTTTGGATAAAGATATAAAAGATTAATATTTGCGATTAAATGTTCTATTCTTTTTCCTTGTATACCACCAATTATTAATATTTCATCAAATTTATCATATAAAAGCTCTACTGCATGTCTTGTATCAGTATCATCCTTTACAGGATTTAATACTTTAATATCTTTACTATAATTTTTTATAAGCGATAAATCACTATTTCCTATAGAATCAAAATCACCTACCGCTAAATCCATTTTTATTTTATTTTGGGCAAGTATTAAAGCTCCCTTATCTACACCTACTAAGTATGAATCTTTTAAATCATATTTATTTAGTGTAGAGTTTTGTCCTAAATATAGAATTGCTTTCATCATTTAAGGGTTACAACGGTTACACCGTTTAATCCTTCTCCCTCACCTCCATAACGATATGATTTAACATAAGGAGATTTCTTAAGATATGCTTGTACAGCATTTCTTACTGCACCTGTACCAAATCCATGAATAATATATACAACAGACATATTGGCAAGGAATGCTTTATCTATAAATATATCAATCGCATCCTTAACTTCTTCATATCTATATCCTCTTAAATCAAGTTCAAGCTTTGCGTATTTTGCAGGTGTTGAACCACTTGGCTTTTTATATTGACTCTTCTTTTCAACAGGTGGTTTTGTAAGTTTTAAATCAGACTTGTTAAAAGACATTTTAAATTGTCCTACTTGAACCTCATAAAGTTTTTTATTTATACCTATTATTTGTCCAGTTCTATCATAAGATTTAATATATACAAAGTCTCCCACTTTTAATTCTTCATCAAATAGATTTTCATTAAATCCTTTAGCTTTAAGATTACGAGAGGCAAACTTAATATCTGCAAGTTCATGTTCTTTAGCTTCTTTATCTTTCTTAAATTTATCAATTTCAGATATTAATTTTTCTGAATCCTCTTTTGCGCTATCAATTATATCTTTTGCTTCTTCTTCGGCACCCTTTAAAATCTTAATGCGTTCTTGTTCAATCTTTTTCTTATAAAGCTCAAGATCTACCATTTTCTTATTATAGTCATTAAGTAATTGTTCATATTCTTTCTTAAGCTTTTGTATATTTTGATTTTCAATATCTAAGTTAGATATTAAATTATCGGTATTACTATTTCCTTTTTTAAAAATATCTAAAGCTTTATCAATAATAACATCATTTATACCTAAATTCTTTGCGATTGATATTGCGTTTGACATACCTGCAACACCAAGTAGTAATTTATATGTAGGTTTTAATGTTTCAGGATCAAATTCAACAGATGCGTTTATAATTTCTTTATTAGAATATGCATATTCTTTTAAATCACTATAATGAGTTGTGGCAATTATTCTTGCGCCTCTTTTATATATATAATCAATTATAGATATCGCAAGTGAAGAACCTTCTTTAGGGTCTGTACCTGAACCAATTTCATCTATTAATACAAGAGAGGATAATGTGACATTATCACATATATTCTTTATCTTCTTCATGTGAGATGAGAATGTTGAAAGGGACTGTTCAATTGATTGTTCGTCTCCAATATCTACAAACACATTATCAAATGTAGATATCTCTGAGCCTTCTTTAGAAGGGATGGCAAGACCACATAATGCCATAATGGTTAATAGTCCTGTTGTTTTTAAAACTACAGTCTTACCACCAGTATTTGGTCCTGTAATAATCATTGCGCTATATTTATCACCAAGAGTTATTGTTTGAGGAACAACACACCTCTTATCAATTAGAGGATGGCGAGCATTTATTAAATTTATAACTCCATTATCATTAATTTTTGGGAAATTATAATCATTCTCTTTGGCAAATTTGGCTTTAGTATATATTATATCTAAAGATTCTATAGCCTCTACATCAGATTTTAATTCTTCCATACAAGAATTAATAGAAAGAGATATACCTTTTAAAATATCTTCTATTTCTCTTCTTTCTTGTGCTTTATAGTTTTCAATTTCTGCCTCAATCATTTGACATTCAATTGGTTCAATATATACAGTTGTACCTGATGATGACTCATCAAGTATCATACCTTTTACTTGATTTTTATATTCAACCTTAAAAGGAAGACATAAATGGCCTTGACGAGACGCTATTAAAGTCTCTGTAAGCATTGATGATTTAGTACTTAAAAATTCATTAAACTTATTATGAAGTCTATTATTTAGAGTTTGAAGTGATCTTCTTACTTTAAATAATCCTTCTGAAGCACTATCTTTAATATTACCATTTTCATCTATTTTATATGTTAAATCATTTTTAAGTCTTTGATTATATGTAATTTTATTGAAATATAGATCTAATTTATCTATTGAAATTTTATTATTATGAAGATATGTTTGATATCTTTTAATATTTGATGTTGTATTTAATAAAGAGATAAATGTTAAAACTTCTTCTAAAGAAATTACTCCACCAATTTCAATTCTTGTAAGTACTTCATCTATATTTTTAAGTTCTAGAATAGGAATATCATCATATTTAACAATTGAGTTAAATGCTTCCTTTTCCATGTCTTGCATATTATTAATTTCATCTATATTTGTAATAGGACTTAAGTTTAAAATATATTCTTTTGTCTTATTCCAATTTGTGTATTTTGAAACATCTTCTAATATTTTATCAAATTCTAAAGCCTTTAATTCATAAGACATAAAAATCACCAAATACATTATACAATAAAAAAGAAAAAATGAGACATAAAATGTGCACAATGTCTCATCTTTGTTGGTCAAGAAACTAACATCTCTGATTTTGCCCATAATGTTAGTGATTCTTTTCCAACCCTCTCTTATTTTTGGGTTTTTAGGGAGAAAGTTGCCTATTCGATTTGAACAGGCAATTCATTTTATTATAAATAACCTTTGGTGTCAATATAAAAAAAATAAAAGTGTTAAAATATATTAAATTTTCTAAAAAATAAAATTTTTAATTATACATGTGTATAATTAAAATTAGAGGAAGAAATTAATCTTCCTCTATTGTAGTATATTTCTTTTTACAAATTTTATGTTTTTTGGTAAATAATCTTTCTTTATTTCTATACTTATTGTTTGATAGTCATACGATACTCTCTTTATTACTTTTATAATCCTATAAATAAGACTCATTTCATCACTTATAAGTGAAAGACATTCTTCCATAAATATTACTTTAAATATATCTCCCTCGGGCATCTCAAATATCATTTCTTCTTCAGGAAAATTTTCGCATAAATCTTCTAATGTTTTATATAAATCATCCATATTATTTAATATAACTTGATATCAAGAATAAATCTTGCATCTCCTTATTAGTACCGCATCCATAGACTTTGTTATCTAAGACGCTTTGTGCGATGTCCCAAGATTCTTCAACATATAGTTTAAAAGGAAGAGTATCACCATATTCGTTATATGAGAAATTTGCAAGTGTTATAGAATTTCCGGCATCACTAAAATCTAATCTATTGTCTTCTGTTACATTTAAGTTTTGTGTACCATCATTATAAATAACATTATTAAGTTTAATTCCAGCTGATGTACCATCATTATCATTGTTTCTAATTAATTGTTTTTTAATTATTCCACTATAGTAATTATTACCTGCATAGAATGATGCACCTTCAGATAATAAAATTGCTTGTGATACCATTCCGCAATTCCATGACGAAGAGTTTACAGTCTTTACTGCATTCTTTGCCTTGTTTGTAGTACCATCATACATTTGTAATCTAGCGTTATAATAATTTACTGAATCAAACCTACAATTTGTAGATGTTACCATTGCACCTCTACATTTAAATAATCTATCTTCAATATTATTAAAATCACAATAATTAAATGATATCTTTAAATATTTATTATTTATTTGTCCGTCATCACCTAAAAGGAATCCCTTCTTTTGAGGTGCTGCGATACCTTCTAGAATTTGTGTAAATGAAAATCCTGCATCTCTTAAGGCATTATAATATAGATAGTTCTTACCACCATTTATATAATCTGTCTCAATCTTTGACATCATTTGATATAAATAAGAATTTTTTGTCTCGTCACTTAATGTATCAGCATAATAATCATCAGAATGCGCATTAAACTCACAAAATGTAATACTTACACCTGTTCCATTATCACCATCATATGGCGCTCTAAACCATTCACCTGATGCCACATTTGTAGAGTATGATCCATTTGATACATCAATTTGACCATCATATGATTTTCCAAATTTGCAGTGGTCAAACCAAATACCTGTTGAAAATGATATCTTACCATAAGCCCAACCAAATAGGTCATAATCACCTACTTTAGATGATGAGGCATTAGATGCATCTTCCCATTGGTAAATCTCATCCATTTCAATGTTTCTTATACATACATTTTGACATGATAGTAAACTAAATCCTGCGTGAGTTATCTTAGAGCCATTCTTTGAATAAATAAGTAGGTTTGATATACCTTCAACCTTAATTTTAGTAATTCCATTTGTGGCAATATCTGTCATAGTATATCCTGAATTTTTTAGTGTTTGTGGCGTTTTCTTTTGATCCCACCATACTAGTGTGCCATAATTTTTAGCTGTAGTAGTTAGACTATTATACGCTAAATCAATATCATTTTTAATCTCTATTACATGAACACTACCCTCACTAGTAAGAGTTTGTGTAAGATTATTATTTTCCCAACTATTTTTATAATTATATTTCGCATCATTTATCGCTTTTGCAAGTTCATCAGCGTTTGATACTTCTCTATAAGAGGATGTTCCTACATAATTAGCAAAATCTGTAACTCCACCTTGGGCAAATCCTGAATCTACTGATAGATTGGCAAGGGTATTATCACTTGCTTGGGCAAGCACTGTATTAGTTGATACAAAATTCTTATCTGTTTTATACGCAAAACCAATTCTTTTTGAATTGTATCCTGCATATATTGTAGTGTTTTTAGTAAGTGGGGACGTAAAATCAAATTTAGTTGTAAGACTTTCATCTTGATACCAATCACTAAATTCATAGCTTATAATATCTACTCCATTAATTGACTTAGAAGCTTTAGTAGGAGTTATTGTAGGTTTTGATACACTATCTCCTGACTTTACAGTAGACGATACAATATCTTCACCATTATTATAATTTATACTAAATACTAAAGCCTGATCCCATACTGCATATAATGTAATATCTTTTGTAACAGTATAATCACTATCAACTTTTCTAGAACCCACTTGGTTAGTTGCCCATCTATTAAAAGTATAACCTAGATATGTAGGCACATAATCAAAAAGATTTATTACAGTTCCCGCTTTAACAGATACCGAATCAATTACAGATGGTGATATCTGGTCATTAAGGTCTGGGTCATTTGAATTAAAAGTTACTGTGTATGTATTATTATCTACATTTGATTCTTTATTTCCACATGATACTAAGGCTATAGCCAAAAGGCCTAAAGATAAAAACTCAAATACTTTTTTCATAAATTCACCTCTATTTCTTAATATTATTAAAATAACGAAGAATTGGATCTAAGTATATTCTATTTACATAGTTAGTTCCTTTAACAATAGCCTCTGCGACTATTTTTTCTTGATCATCTAATTCTTTTTTACTATTTAATTTAACAAGCATTTTATCATATACACTTTGCGCAATAGATTTATAAATTCCTTTAAGTCTAGTAGTATCAAGACCTCCAGGTAAGTAATAAAGAGGACAATTAAGCTTATATTTAAATTTAATTTCATCTTGATCTATTTTGTTTAGTGTCATACCAACAGTTGCGACTGCGACACATTTATATCTTCTTAATGCTTTTTTAAGCTTTTTAGGACGTCCTGCAAATATCCAAGTAAGATATATTACCTCACTATGCTTCTTTAATTTTTTCTTTGCGTCTTTTAAGGAATATGCCTCACATGATAGTTCAGACGCTAAAATCTTTGCATATTCCATTGTATGTCCTGCGTTTGATGTATAAACTATATTATACATATTAATCACCCCTCGAAAACGTTTACTTATTAATTTTATTATATAAAATAATAAAAGTAAAGAAGGCAACCATTAAAAATTGCCTTCACTTTATTAATTTAATTTAGCTAAATGCTCCACTACTTCTTCGTATAAAGCTTTATATTGAGCTTGTTTAGCCTTTTCTTGGTCAAGTTTTTGTTTTGGAGCTTTAGATACAAATCCAGGATTTGATAACATTTTCTCGCTTCTTCTAAGCTCTCCTTCAAGTCTTGCCTTTTCCTTAAGAAGATTTTGTTTAACTTCTTCTATATCTACTAAATCAGTAGTAGGAATATATATATTAAGTGTTTCTAGAACTACTACTACATTGTCTGAAGTCTCAGGAGAATCTAGGGTAATATTTAATTTAGTAGGGTTTGTGAACTTCTCTAAATAATTACGGCAACCCTCTAATATATCAATAGTTTCTTTCTTCTTACATACAAGAGTAATATTTATTGAATCCTTAGGAGCCTTACCTGCCTTAGCACGCTCATTACGTACTGATGTTATTACATCAAGCGCAATGTTTAACGCATTCTCTTCCATATCGAAATTGAAATCATCACATACTGTTGGCCAAGTCTCTATTGTAATTGATTGCATCTTATGTGGAAGAGATTGATAAATCTCTTCTGTAATAAATGGTACAAATGGATGAAGAAGTTTTATAATTGATGTTAAAACATATAATAATACATTCTTAGTTGTATTCTTATTATTCATATCATCTGATGATAAATCTACCTTAGAGATTTCAACATACCAAGATGCAAAATCATTCCATACAAAGTTATATAGTGAACGTGCAACTTCTCCAAATTCATATTTATCAAAGTTAGTATCTACTTCTTTTATTACTTTATTTAATCTATTTAAAATCCATTTAGATGCCATATTAAGATTTGCCTTAGTAAGATCTATTTCACTGTATCCCTCAAGATTCATCATAACATAACGAGAAATATTCCAAATCTTGTTTAAATAATTCCATGCAGATTCAATCTTTGTTTCATCAAATCTTAAATCAAGTCCTGGTGCAGTATTAGTATTTAGGAAATAACGAAGTGAATCACATCCATATTTATCTATTACATCAAATGGATCTATTCCATTTCCTAATGATTTACTCATCTTTCTTCCTTGGCTATCTCTTACAAGTCCATGAATTAGAATATCACTAAATGGTGCATGTCCCATAAATTCAATTCCTTCAAATAACATTCTTGATACCCAGAAGAAAATAATATCATATCCTGTAACTAGCACATTTGTAGGATAATATCTCTTTAATAGTGGTGCGTTATAATCAGGGAATCCAAGTGTTGAGAATGGCCATAAGGCAGAACTAAACCAAGTGTCCAATACATCTTCATCTTGTACCCATCCATCACCTGGACATTCTACTTGAACTTTTATTTCACTATCTTTATACCAAGCAGGAATTCTATGTCCCCACCATAATTGACGTGATATACACCAATCTTGAATATCAGAAAGCCAATGTTCAAGTGTTTGTTTAAATCTATCAGGAACAAATCTATATTCTTTATTGTCTAGAACTTGTTTAGCTAAGACATCCATTTTTACAAACCATTGTTTAGATAGTCTTGGTTCAACAACCGCTCCAGTACGCTCTGAATGTCCTACTGAGTGAACAATCTTTTCTTCTTTAACAAAATATCCATCTTTCTTTAAATCTTCTATTAAAGCCTTACGACATAAGAATCTATCCATTCCATTGTACTTACCAGCCATTTCATTCATAGTACCATCATCATTCATACAAAGTGGCATAGCTAAATTATGTCTTATACCAACTTGGTAGTCATTAGGGTCATGTGCTGGTGTACATTTAACACATCCTGTACCAAACTCTTTATCTACATATTCATCAGTGATTACAGGAATTACTGTCTTTGTACCTGGAATATATACACTCTTTCCGACAATTGATTTAAATCTTTCATCTGTTGGGTTTACCATGATTGCTTGGTCAGCAAACATAGTCTCAGGACGAGTTGTGGCAATTAATACAGAACCAGATCCATCAGTAAATGGATAATTGAAATAATAGAATGCACCTTCATCATCTTGGTGAATAACTTCAATATTAGATAAGGCTGTTCTTGCCTCAGGATCCCAGTTTATAATACGCTCTCCTTGATAAATGTATCCCTTATTATAAAGAGTTATAAAAACATAGTTTACAGCTTGATTAGATTTCTCATCAAGAGTAAATCTTTCCTTAGAGTAATCAAGTGATAATCCTAGTCCTGCCCATTGAGAACGAATAATTTCAGCATATTCTTCTTTCCAAGACCAAGCGCGCTTTAAAAATTCCTCACGTCCAATATCATAACGTGAAATTCCTTCACTCTTTAATCTTTGATCAACTTTAGCTTGTGTCGCAATTCCTGCATGGTCCATACCAGGAAGCCATAATGCGTCATATCCTTGCATTCTCTTACGACGTATAATCATATCTTGAATTGTAGTATCCCATGCATGACCTAAATGTAGCTTTCCTGTTACATTAGGTGGAGGAAGGATAATTGTAAATGGTTTCTTTTTAGTATCCCCTGCTTCAAAGAATTTTCCTTTTAGCCAGAAATCATATTTTCCCTTTTCTACTTCTTTTGGATCATATTTTGGTTTTAATTCTTTCATAATATACTCCTTAATAAAAAAAGACGCCCTAAAATCCAAGGGCGTCAAAATAACGTGTTACCACCTTAGTTCAGATAATATCTGCACTCAATAATCTTTAACGAGATCACCCGATATTCCTTACTATAATTTCTGGAATATAGCTCCATGACTACCTTCATAAATAGAATAATTGATATTTTCACCAAACATATCATCTCTTTGAATTATATCTATTACTACTCTTCATTTCATCGCTTATGGAAATATAATATAACTTTTAAAGAATAAAGTCAATAATTATCTATAATCTTTATATCCACAATGCAAGCAACGATATACTTCTCTTGTTCTTACCTCTATTAAATTTAAATAATCAATAGGTCTACCTCTCATACGTCTACTTCCAAAATAAATACATAATCTAACACGCTCTCTTAATTTTTGTGGATCTACATATTCATACTTTTCTATTTCATACAAAACTTCCTTATAACCACATTTAGGACATTTATATTTATATGTTTCAGACTGTATTTGTGGATCTATTTCCGATATGTTTTTAGCCTTATTTAAATTCTCTTTTTTGAGTGTTGTGCGATATAACATAGTTTTCTTTAAAGGTATACCACAAACCTCACAATAAACGTTATCAGCATCATTTTTAGCGCCACATGTACAATATACATATTCACGCACATTAGTTCTATTTAGTCTTGGCTCCAAATCATTTTTTTTAATAGGTTTTATATCATCTATTTCTCTCCAACAAGACTTACAATATTTTTGGCCATATATGTTTCTTTCTCCACACGCGCAATATACATATTTTATATTTTTTTTATTATCCATTTTAATTCTCCCATAATATTATTCATTCTTTAAAAATTCTTCTTTTGTTAAAGAATATACTTTTACATCAACTACTCTTTTATCATACATAATCTTATATTTTCTCAAAAGTCCCTCATACTTATAACCACAAGATATGGCAACATGTTCTGAGGCTATATTATTTTCTATATGGCACATTTCTAAAACTTCTGCATACATTACCTCAAATGCATATTTAGTAAGTAATCTTACAGCCTCTGACACATATCCATTTCCCCAATATTTAGGGTTTTCAGCAAATCCTATTTCAAAAGCTTTAATACGTTCTCTTATATGTGATGGATTAAGTTCTATAGAGCCTATTACTTTTTTAGTTTTATTTTCCATAATCGCAAAATTTTGTGCGCTAAATACTTTTGTTTGTAAAATACGTCTAGATAAATCAATATCAGTATGAGGCTTCCATCCAGCATTAAATCCAACTCTTGGATCTGATGAAAATTCATAGAAATCTTTAAAGTCTTCCATTTTAAAATATCTAACTGTAACTTTATCTCCAATAAGAAGTGGCATAATAACATCTCCAAAACATACTATTATTATAACAAAAAAGGAATGCAATTGCATTCCTAATTGATATTATTTTTGCACATTACTTCAAGCGAGTAAAATATTTTTAGTGTAAAATCATTTATAACGTCACTATAATATGATTTTATGTAAGAAGCACCATCTACTACTATTATTACATAACCAGTTCCATAATTTAGGGCATAGATTTTAAATTCAAAAGAATCTATAAATCCTTTAGTATATTCTTCTATACTATCTGGTGTTTTCATAGCACTAGGTAGGAAATCTTTTAGTTCACTAAAATCTATTTCTTGAGTAAACGCAAAGGCACTAAGAAGGTTATATACATCATCTTGCGTATAATATTCTTTTAAACCTACTATTTTTATTACTAAGTCTTTAGCTTCTTTAAGCTTTAGATTTAAATATTCATTATCCTCTAACATCTTCATTTTTCTTACGCTTCTTATATACTACATATGTAATATAGGCAGCTGTACCTAAAATAATTGTAGATAGAGTTATAACACAAAGTGTAGTACCAAGTGCCTTATTTTCAGAAACAGTAGCCTTAGTTTGATTTATTACTGCCTCACATGTAGTTAAATATTCTGATTCTTTAGGTTCAAGCATTGAAACTTTAGAAATATCAGTTACATTGGCAAGTGGGTTTAGATAATATTTATACATTGATGTTAAATCACCTAGTGTAACATTACCATAATACTCAAAGCTTGAGTTAGTCTTATACATTTCTTGTACTGACTTTAATGCAGGTGAGTATCCAATAAATGTTGCGTTTTGGAACGCATTTTCTGGATCTAGCATAAAATCAATAAACATATTTGCATATTCTTGATTTTTAGAAGTCTTTGGAATGCACATCGCATCAAAGAAAGCTGCGGTATTTTCAGGAACATAAACGTTATATTTAAGGTTAGATAAATCCTCTTTGCCAGTGTCTCCGCCCATTCCTTCTTCAAGGCCTAAATATACGGCATCAAAGAAATCTCCTAGTTGTGTGAAACATAAGTCAAGATCACCACATGCAACCTTTCTTTTTAAGGCATCGTCTCCCCACATATCAAAGTTTGCAGATTTAATACCTTCTATTAAAGATTGACGTTCATTATTATCACTTACAAATGTTTCATCATTTGGATTAATTCCTTTAGACATATAATATGCTGATACTGCCCAACGGGCTGTATTATACATACCTATTTTTGCAGTGTGATTATATAATGATTTATCAAATAAAGCTTTAAATCCGTTTGTTTCTACAACACCCTCGTTTTCATCACTACGTGTAGAATATACAATAGAATATGCTCCCCATAGATATGGCATAGAATATTCTAGAGTCTCACTCATACGAGTTTTTCTTAGAGCTTGAAGGTTATCATCAAACTCTGCATTTTTAATATGCTCATAGTTTGTTGTATCAATCTTATATAATAGATTTTCATTATATAATTTTGTAATCATATAATCTCCTGGAATCGCTACATCATATGCAGTAGTTCCGGCAGATATTTTTTGATACATTGTCTCACTTGATGTTACACATTCTTGAACAACTTGAATTCCTGTTTTTTCTTTAAATGTATCAAATAATGATTCATCAATATATTCACCCCAGTTTAGAAGATATAATGTGTTTGAATCTCCTCCATTATTTATAATAACAATGGCCGCAATAGTGAAGGCAATAATTACTGAAACTGCTGAGATTACAATCTTTTTCATTATTTGCTCACCTTCTTTACTTTCTTCTTAGAAGTCTTAAAGGAGAATGTAAGAACTAAGGCAAGTGTCACCATAGTAAGTAGGGCATTATATGCATAAGCTCCTGCTGAGAAATTCTTCTTTGTATATGAGTTATATACATAATTTGAGAAGTTATAGAATCCATTTCCTTGTGTGAAATATGAAATTACGAAATCATCAATAGATAATGTAAACGCTAAAAGCGCACCTGTAAGAATTGCAGTTTTAAGAGATGGTATAATTACAAGCATTAAAGCTTTCCATCTATTACAACCTAAATCCTCTGCAGCCTCAAATAAAGATTCATCTGTTTGTTGAAGCTTAGGAAATACCATAAGTATTACATAAGGTGTTGTAAAGAACACATGCGCTACAAGCATTGTAGGGAATCCAAATATTTGTGGGATTAATGGTAATAATAATGAGAATATTATCATTATTGAAATACCTATTACAATCTCTGATTGCATCATAGGCATTTCATTTAAAAATCCCATAACCTTCTTAGCTTTTCCAGTTAAGGCATTAATACCGATTGCTGAGAATAGACCTAATACAGTCGCAATAAGTGTTGCCCAAAATGATACTAATAGTGAATCTAGGATATTTCTATATAGAGAACTATTAGTAAATATTTCTTTATAATTTTTTAATGTAAATCCACCAAAGTGTAGGGCACTAAGTCCATTTGCGTCACTATTAAAAGATTGATAAATAATAACAAGTACAGGGATATACATTATAAATAGTGCTAGTACTACAAAAATAACTTTTAATACTTTAGGAAGATATTTTCTCCATCCAGTCTTTTCTATCATAGGCTAACACCATCCTTTCCCTTTGAAGTCTTTCCAAGGGCAAGAATAAATACAATTATAATAATTGATACGAATATTGATAATACTGAACCAAGATTGTAGTTGTTTGCGGTCTTGAACATATTCTCAATAATATTTCCTATCATATTAACCTTACCATCACCTATTATTGCGGAAATCGCAAATCCAGTTGCGGCAGGTAAGAATACCATTATAACTCCTGATGATACACCAGATAATGATAGAGGAAATGTTACTTTAAAGAATGTCTTCCATCCAGGGATTCCTAGATCCTTTGAAGCTTCTATTAAAGATCTATCAAACTTCTCTAATACTGTGTATATTGGGAAAATCATAAATGGTAGGTAAGTAGTTACAGTAACAAATATTACTGCACCCTTAGTACCAATTAAATCAAGAGAGCTTAAAGCTCCTGATGAAAATAATTTATACCATGATAGTATTCTAAGCATTGAATTACACCACATAGGTAAAATCATCATAAGCAATACTAATGGTTTATGTTTTAAATTTGAAAATGATACAAAGTAAGCTACAGGATAACCTATTAAGAAACAGATTAGTGTAGTCCAAAAGGCAATAACAAGTGAATTCCATAAAGCTTCCCAATATGTCATATCACGAAGCTCTAAATAATTATCTATGGTTGCCTTAGCACCACTAAAAGATACTCCATCTGTTTTAAAGAATGATAATACAAACATTAATATTAATGGTAAGATTACAAGTATCGAAAGCCATATAAAATATGGTATTGCAAGTTTCTTAAAACTTTTCATTATAAAGCCTCATCTTGGTCTAAAACTTTCATTAATTGAATTTCATAATAATCAATCTTAAGTCCAATTTTTTGACCAACTTCACAGTTTTGATAATCTTCTACTAGAATATCATATCCATCAACATTTACATGCATTTCAAAGTGTACTCCTGTAAATACACTTGATGTAACAATACCTGACATGAAACATGAATCTGGATTATCAAACTCTAAATCAAAATCCTCAGGTCTTATTACAACATCTACAATTTCATTTGGTTGGAAGATTGTAACATATGTTTCAAACTTTGCACCAAGGAATGATACAAGGTTATCATCAACATATACACCTTCCATAATATTATCTCCATCATAGTTAGCAAGAAGGGATTGTTTTGACTCACTCTTTGACTCACAATAAATATTTTGTGGGTCAACAGTAAATCCCATCTCTTCTCCTACTACATGTTTTCCTGGAGTATTAATATTAAGGCTCTTACCTTCAATTTCTACTACTAGTTCATAATGGTTTTTATTGAACTTAGCAGATTTTACAATACCTTTTATTTTTGCGGTATCAAGTGGACATACATCAAAGTCTTCTTTTTCAACTATACAGTAAATCTCTTCACCTTTTTCAAAGTCATTTACATCAACTCTAAACTTTCTACCTAAAGCTTCAAGTCTATCGTTTCCTAAATACTTTCCACGGAATATATTTGATTGTCCAATAAATCCTGCGACAAATCTATTTACAGGTTCATTATAAATATCTTCAGGACGTCCTATTTGTTGAATCTCTCCTTGGTTCATAACAACAACTGTATCACTCATTACCATAGCTTCTTCTTGGTCATGAGTTACAAATATAAATGTTATACCTAGGTTTCTTTGCATTTCCTTAAGTTCATAACGCATTTTCTCTCTTACTTTTAAATCAAGAGCCGCAAGAGGCTCATCAAGTAAAAGAATACGAGGTTTATTAACGATTGCACGAGCAATCGCAATACGTTGTTGTTGGCCTCCTGATAATGATGATATTTGTCTATCTTGATATCCTGGAAGATTTACTAACTCTAGTGCATGTAGTACTTCACGTCTAATAGTATCTTCTTTAAAGTGTCTATCAGAGATTTGTGTGATAATCTTATAGAAAACATCCCTCTCTTTAAGATTTGTATCAAGTGATTTATATAGTTCATTAAAGTTAGATCCATCATAAGATATATCACTTATATTTTCATCACTTAAGAACTTATTAAATTTTTCTTTAATGTTTAGAACTGATTCTTTCTTTAAAGTCTTCTTTTCCATCTTAACTAAGGTCTCAAACTTAATAGTTGGTGACTGACCTTTAAAATATTCAATAGCTGCGGCTTTAACATCCTTAGGCTTTAAATATTTCTCTAAGATATGTCTTACAGAATCAATTTCCTCTTCATCAAAGTTATAATCATGTAATAAATTATATACACCGATATCATACACATTAGAATAAACATTGTTTCTTAATCCGAACGCAATGTTATCATAAATATTTAAATGTGGGAATAGTGCATATTTCTGGAATACTGTGTTAATTGGTCTCTTATGAGTAGGAATGTTTTGGATTTCCTCTCCGTCAAGAATTAACTGTCCCTTTTGCATAGTCTCGAATCCACCAATGATTCTTAAAGTAGTTGTCTTACCACATCCTGATGGACCTAGTAGAGTAACAAACTCGTTCTCATTAATCGATAAGTTTAGGTTATCTAGAATGACATTGTCTCCATATGCCTTCGAAATACCGCTTAACTCAACTAATTTACGTGCCATTTCTTCGTTTTCTTCTCCTTTAAATGTTCATAATATTAGTTTTTAGTATTGCCAGATTATGTGCAATTTTATATAACTGATTTTATTATAGAGTATATTTTTTAAATGTAAATAATAATTTGATTTTTTTTACATTTTTTTAACATTTTTTAAAGTCTTTTCAAATATTAAAGGAATTAACTTATAATTTAATGAAATTAAAATTTCACTATATAATTATATTCTTATAATATATGTATATAAATACGGGTTTTCGACAGTTGCTAACACCTAAATATCATTTAAACTAAGGTTTTATATACTTTGTATATAAGACTTTTTA
>CAZJAM010000032.1:0-16046 GCA_964544095.1 uncultured Anaeroplasmataceae bacterium
TCATTAGATACTGCCATAACCATTCCAATACCCATATTATAGATATTAAACATTTCTCTATGATCAACCTTACCATATTTCTCTAAAAATTTAAATACTGGTAAAATTGGCCATGTTCCTTCAACAATGTCAAGCCCTTGCTTATCATTTAAAATACGTGGAATATTTTCATCAAATCCTCCACCAGTGATATGAGCAACACCGTGAACATCAACATTCTTAATTACATCAAGAACTTGCTTACAATAAATTCTTGTTGGAGTAAGTAATACATCACCAACAACACCACCAAGTTCATCTGAATATTCATGAATGTTAATCTTATTATCAGCGATAATCTTTCTTACAAGAGAGAATCCATTTGAATGAACTCCTGTTGATGCGATACCTACAAGAGTATCTCCAATAGCTACCTTAGAATCATCAATAAGTTTAGATTTTTCAACAACTCCTACTGCAAATCCTGCAATATCATATTCTCCATCAGAGTACATACCAGGCATTTCTGCAGTTTCTCCTCCGATTAATGCACAACCTGCTTGAACACATCCATCAGCAACTCCTGCAACAATCTTCTCAAGTTTTTCAGGAATTGCATGTCCTAATGCTACATAATCTAGGAAGTATAATGGTTCTGCACCTTGTGCAAGAACATCATTTACACACATAGCTACTGCATCAATACCAATAGTATCATGCTTATCCATTTCAAATGCTAGTTTAAGTTTAGTACCAACTCCATCAGTTCCTGATACTAGCATTGGTTCTTTATATCCAAGGCTTGCTAAATCGAACATTCCACCAAATGATCCAATTCCAGATACACATCCAGGTCTATTAGTTCTCTTAACATGTGCCTTATATCTTCTTACTGCTTCATAACCTGCTTCTAGATCTACTCCAGAACTTCCATATGCTTTTGAACCCATATATATTATCCTCCTAATATTACTTCTTTAAAGCAGATAGGCGAGCGTATATTTCTTCATATGCTCCCATTACATCTCCAAGATCACGACGGAATCTATCCTTATCTAAGTGATCATTAGTCTTTGCATCCCAAAGTCTGCAGCAATCTGGTGAAATCTCATCAGCTAATACGATTTCTCCATCTACAGTCTTACCAAATTCTACTTTAAAATCAACAAGTTTAACTCCAATTGATAAGAATAATTTTTGAAGTTTTAAATTAATTTTAGCTGTATATTCATAAATAGTTTTTAATTCATCATAAGTTGCTGCGCCGATTGCTACTGCATGGTGATCATTTATAAGAGGATCTCCTAGGGCATCATTCTTATAACAAATTTCAAATATTGTATTTTTCGCAACTGTTCCTTCTACAATTCCAAGTCTTTTTGCCATAGAACCTGCAATAATGTTACGGCAAATAACTTCTAGAGGGAATATAGTTACCTTCTTACATAATTGATCTGTATCATTTATAGTCTTAATATAGTGAGTTGGAATTCCTTCCTCAATTAAATAATCATAGATTAATGTTGTAATCTTATTATTTAATTCACCCTTCTTAGCAAATTGTGCATGCTTTGCACCATTTCCAGCAGTTGCATCATCTTTATAATGCATAATAATTATATTTGGATCTTCTGTTTCAAATATTTGTTTTGCTTTTCCTTCGTATAATAACTTACCTTGTTTCATTTTAGTTCTCCTTTTTGAAATACTTTACTGCATTTTCGAATAATCCTTGTGCTTTGTTTCCCGAGATATTCTTAAATAGATTGCTCTCGAAACGCTCACTATGTCCCATCTTACCAAGGATTTGTCCGTTAGGTGAGATAATTCCTTCAATTGCGTAATCAGATCCATTTGGATTTTCTGGTGACTCAACTGTAATATTTCCATCTTCATCAACATATTGGAATGCTACTTGACCATTATCAAATAATTCCTTAGCCATTTTTTCTGATACTACAAACTTTCCTTCTCCATGTGATTGAGCTACTGTATGAGTATCTCCAATCTTAAATGAAGATAACCAAGGAGAAGCAAGTGTTGCGACTCTTGTTGTAACCATTTGAGAGACGTGTCTATTTATATCATTATGGAATAATGTTGGAGATTCTTTTGAAAGTTCTCCGATACGACCATAAGGTAATAATCCAGATTTAACTAATGCTTGGAATCCATTACAAATTCCTAAGATTAAACCTCCACGCTCAAGTAGGGCGTTAATAGCATTCTTTATATCATTATTTTGAATTACGTTTGCGATAAACTTAGCAGAGCCATCTGGTTCATCTCCAGCTGAGAATCCTCCAGCAAATGTAATTATATGTGCCTTATTAATATTTTCTTTCATTTCCTCGATTGATGATAATACATCTTCTGAGGTTAAATTACGGAATACCATAACATTAACCTTAGCTCCAGCTTTTTCCCAAGCTTTCTTAGTATCATAATCGCAGTTTGTTCCAGGGAATACTGGAATGAATACTGTTGGATGTTCTACAGCCTCACCCTTATATACAAGTGTGTTCTTCTTATTTGAATCTTCTTTAATTACAGTTGCCTTATTATTCGCAACATCTCTATAGATTGTCGCAAACTTAGCTCTATTAGCCTCAAATAGACCATCGATATTCATTATTTCTTCATTAATATCTAGAATTTCCTCAGGTATTGTAAATCCTAAGAATTTTACAAAGTCTGCTTTTAAATCAGCTGTTGCCTCAACAACAAATGATCCATATGAATAATCAAATAAATCATCCTCTGCAACCTCAACACGGGCTCCAATCTTATTACCAAAGCTCATCTTAGCAAGTGCTTCAGACACTCCACCATTAGTTAAGGCATAAGCAGATATAATGTTCTTATTTTCAATATTAGTAGATACAAAATCAAATATTTGTTTTAATTCATCAATATTTGGATTGTAATTCTTAAGTGGTTTATGCTTAATTAAGTAAATCTTATTTCCAGCATTTTTAAATTCTGGAGAAATTACTGTTCTTGCATCAACTGTAGTAATACCAAATGCCATTAACATAGGAGGTACATTTAAGTTATCAAATGTTCCAGACATTGAATCCTTTCCTCCAATTGATGGTAAGCATAAATCTTTTTGAATCTTAATCGCTCCAAGAAGTGAAGCTAAAGGTTTACCCCAAGATTTTTCTCCTTGCATACGCTCGAAGAATTCTTGATAACTAAATCTCATCTTATCATAACGAGCTCCTGCAGCTACAACCTTAGATACAGCTTCAATTACTGCATATTGTGATCCATGGTATGGTGACCATGAAGTAATATATGGATTATATCCAAATGCCATAATAGATGCAGTATTTGTTTCTCCATCTAGGACTGGAAGTTTTTGAACTGAAACTTGAGTTTCTGTTCTTTGATATTTTCCTCCAAATGGCATTAATACTGTTGAGCGTCCAATTGTGGCATCAAACATTTCAATAAGACCCTTTTGTGATACTACATTTGGATCATTAAGGTTATTAAACATCTTTTCAGTGATATCCTTACCCTTAATCTCTCTCTTGAATGGGTTCTTATTTTCTACTGCACTGATTTCTGCTTTCGCAAAATGCTTAGCTCCTGCAGAATCAATAAATTCACGAGAAATATCTACTACCTTCTCACCCTTATTAAACATTACAAGTCTATTAGTATCTGTAACGTTTGCAATATGAGTTACTTCAATATTCTCTTCATTACAATATTTCTTAAATTGTTCAACATCCTTCTTATCAACTACAACTGACATTCTCTCTTGAGACTCAGATATAGCAATCTCTGTTGAATTTAATCCTTTATACTTTAAAGGAACTCTATCTAACCAAATATCAAGACCTGGCGCAAGTTCTCCAATCGCAACTGATACTCCACCTGCTCCAAAGTCATTACTCTTCTTAATAAGTCTTGTTACTTCAGGACGTCTAAATAGATGTTCTATCTTACGCTCTTCAGGTGCATTTCCCTTTTGAACCTCTGATGAAGATGTTTCAAGTGACTTAGTATTATGTTTCTTAGAAGAACCTGTAGCTCCTCCAATTCCATCACGTCCGGTACGTCCACCAAACATTAATACAACATCACCAGGTTCTGGTGAATATCTATGAACATCTGCAGCACGAGATGCTCCAACTACTGCTCCAACCTCAAGACGCTTTGCAACATATCCATCATGATAAATTTCTCTTACATGAGTTGTGGCAAGTCCAATTTGGTTACCATAAGATGAATATCCTTGTGCAGCTTTAGTTGAAATAATACGTTGAGGAAGCTTTCCTTCAAGAGTTTCCTTAACTGGTTTATAAATATCACCAGCTCCAGTAACTCTCATTGCTTGATATACATAAGCTCTTCCTGATAGTGGGTCACGAATAGCTCCTCCAAGACAAGTTGATGCTCCTCCAAATGGTTCAATTTCAGTTGGATGGTTATGAGTTTCATTCTTGAATTGTAATAACCATTTTTCCATCTTACCATTAACATCTATATTAACAAATATTGAACATGCATTATTTTCTTCTGAAACCTCTTGGTCATCAAGATATCCATGCTTCTTAAGATAACGTGCACCAATACATGCCATATCCATTAAGCAAAAATCCTTATTTTCACGACCAAGCTCTTTTCTCATATTCTTATATAAATCTAGGGCATCTTCTAGTTCATTTTTAATAAATGAATCATCAATTGTAATTTCTTCAAGAATTGTTCCAAAAGTTGTATGACGGCAGTGATCTGACCAATATGTATCAAGGATTCTTAATTCTGTCTCATTTGGATCACGATTCTCATTTTTAAAATACTTAACTACGCAATCAAGGTCATCCTCATTCATCGCAAGTCCGTATTCCTTAATGAAGTTAGCATAATCCTTACGTTCCATATTAGTTAATCCTGTTAATACCTTAACAGGTTTTACTTCTGCATTCTCATCAAATGAAAGCTTTCTTAAATCTTTCTCTCTTGATTCAACAGCATTAATATAGTAATGCTTAATCTTTTTAATTACATCTTCTGATACATCATTATCAAGTATAATAAGTCTTGCTGATTTAATAATAATATCAGCATGAGGATCAACAAGTTTTACACAATCAACTGCAGATGATGCTCTTTGATCAAATTGTCCTGGTAAATATTCAACTGCGATATATTTGTTCTTTGACAAATCAATATCCTCACTTACTGTATCAGTTACAATTTCACCAAATACTGTATATTTAGTTTTTTCTAATAATTCTTTAGAAAATCCTCTTAAATCATAAACGTTAACATATCTTAAAGATTTAAGATCTAAATTTAGATTTAAATTAAATTCTTTTAATAAACTTTGTGCTTCTACTTGAAACTTTGGAAGTTTTTCTACATAAATACGATAGTCCATTATAATGCCTCGCTTACTAATTTGTTATATTTTTCTTCATCCATATTAGTGAATGTAATATGTCCCATTTTACGGTTATGTCTAACCTCACTCTTTCCATACATATGAACATATGCATTTGGAAGAGTTCTATATTTTAAAACGTCTGGAACATCTTGTCCTAAAATATTTTTCATTACTGTAGGATATAATAATTTAGGTTCCTCAAGAGGTAAGTCTAAAAGATATCTATCTAGCTCTCTAAATTGGTTTGTATTACATCCTTCAATAGTATAATGTCCTGAATTATGAGGACGTGGTGCCATTTCATTGAAATAGAACTCGTCTCCCTTAATAAAGAATTCTATTGCAAGGATTCCTAAATATCCACATTCAAGCATAAAGTTCTTAGAAGCATTAATCATTCTATCCTCAAGATCTTTATTCATACCTGCAGGAACAATTGATAGATCTAGAATTCCATGCTTGTGAATATTTCTTGAAATTGGGAAATTTATAACATTCTTGCCATCACTTACCATAACAATGGAAGCCTCATAATCAAATTTTATAAATTCCTCAATTATACCAGGACCACCTAAGAATTCTTTTAAATTCTGTATGTCATCCTCGCTTTTTAACAATACTTGTCCATGACCATCATATCCAAGAGTTCTTGTTTTATAAAGACAAGGGTATCCTAATTCTTTTATAGCCTTTTTTGCATCTTCCAATGTTGTTACATCAAAGAACTTTGCAGTTTTTAGACCATGGTTATTAGCATTAGTTTTTTCTCTAATTCTATCTTGGCCATCAAATAGTGGCTTAAATCCTTGTTTAATATTATATTTATCCTCAAGCTTAATTAAATAATCACTTCTTACGTTTTCAAACTCGTATGTAATTACATCAGCTCTCTTACATAAATCTTCTAATGCATCAAAATCATCAAATGTCGCACATATATGCTCATCTGCAATTTTAAATGCTGGTGCATCACTAGATGGGTCTAAGACAATTGTCTTAGCTCCAAGAAGCTTTGCTTCTTCACAAAGCATCATTCCAAGTTGACCGCCACCAATAATTCCAATTTTATTCAAGCTCACTTGAAAGCACATCCTTTGTTTGTTTTTCACGGTAGGCTTCTAATTTTTTAGCAACCTCTTCATCCTTGATTCCAAGAATTGAAATAGCATATAATGCAGCATTCTTAGCTCCATTAATTGCCATAGTTCCAACTGGAATACCACCAGGCATTTGAACGATTGATAATAGTGAATCAACTCCGTTTAACGCTCTTGATTTTACTGGTACTCCAACTACTGGAAGTGTAGTCATAGAAGCTGTCATTCCAGGAAGGTGAGCAGCCCCACCAGCTCCTGCAATAATAACCTCTAGTCCACGTGACTTAGCTGTTTTGGCATATTCGCATAGTAAATCTGGAGTTCTATGCGCACTCACTATCTTCTTTTCATAAGGAATACCAAATTGTTCTAGGACAGCTACTGCGTCCTTCATTACCTCATAATCAGATGAGGAACCCATTATAACTCCAACTTTTACCATTGCTTATACCTCTTACTTCTCTAATAATTCAAATAACTTCTTTGCAGCAAGTGCTGGTCCATCATGTTCCATACCTGGAACAGCTAGACGTGTATGAAGGTTTCCAACCTTAACTCCAGCTTTAAATAATGCATCGAATGTTTTATCAATAATAACTCTTGTTTGAGCTTCTCTTTGAACTGGTCCAAATGGATTTGCAAAGAATGACTCTGTCATACCTGTTTCTTGAGTAGTTCCTTTAGCTCTACGTGCTCCACGAATAAATATCTTCTTTGCTTCATCAGCATTATCATAGAATTCTACTTCTGATTCGCATTCAGGGTCATAGTTGTTTGCATATAAATACATATCAACTGGATATCCCTTCATAATTTGTGGATATGTAGCAACTGGTACTACTAAACGAGAGTTTGTCTTATCTGGGTTCATGAATATAGCTCTATCCATCTCACGATAAGCATATCCTGCAGCCATATCATCAGTTCTTACGAACGCACCAATTTCTGTACCATATGCCATAACCTTACCATTTTCAATCTTGAATGTTCCCATATCATCGAAAATAGTTAATTGAGAAGAAATATTATCTCCTGCCATCTCTGACAATGCCTCAAGTGATTCAGACTTTCCTGCTCCTGAATCTCCCATGATTACTACATTCTTAGTAACTCCTGACTTCATAGTAATGTGAACACACGCACCATGAATTGGTAAGAATCCATGATCAATCATCTTTGTGTTATATAAAGTAAGAAGCATCTTCTTCATATATCCAAAATAATCTACTTCATCTGAATGAGGAGCAAGTCCAACATAAATATCATTTTCTTTATCATAATAGAATTCAGAACCATCCTTAGTCTTATCAACTACTTCATAATCAGCTCCAAATACATATAGTAAATCTGGCTTCTTACCCTTACAAGCTGAAAGTGGTACGAATTCAAATAGATTTCCAATTGTAATTCCATGAGCTAAGAAATCTCTATGGAAATAAATATATGCAAGTGCTGATCCAACCTTTGCAGCATAACAATAGAATGCTTTTGCATCAAAGTTATCTCTAATCTTATCCATTGGGTTAGTTTTAACTTCTGGATAAGTTCCTGTTCTCTTATTCTTTGCTGAATATGAGATAAATGGTGGACGAATAACAATTTGTTCAATCGCATCACTCTTAGCTAAGAAATAATAAGGTGAATTCTTAGTCATCCATTCATTTCTTGATAATAATAATGCCGCATTTACTCCAGCTGGAAGTTGACGATAAATAGGGAAAGACGCTCCAAATAACTTTTCTGAGATTGTTCTATATGTAGAAAGTACTACATTATTGAACTTTGATTGAGCTTCAACGAATGATGAAGACTCAACTCCATCCTTAGTAGCTCTATTTAGAACTACTGCATAACGCTCTAGGTGTCTCCAATAATCATAGAAGTTTTGTACTAGATCGTATAATACTTCTCTCATTGATAATGCTTTAGCATAGAAAGGATTCATTTCTTCAATCTCATCAACTGTAAAGCTTAATAACAACTTAAATAAATCAATAGTTTGTGATACTACCTTTGATTTAGGGAATACTGTTAATACTGGTAAGAAAGTTTGGTTTTCGCTTTCATAAATTTTCTTAACATATTTTGACCATACATCTTTAAAGCAGTCACTATTTAAAATTTCATTTTCAGTTTGGCAGAACTTTTCAGAAAAGTTCATAACAACCTGTCTTTTTCCTGTTACATATTCCATTTTTTTATATTCTCCTTTAATTAAAATAATCCAATAATCTTGTCGTTAACAACATCCATATTTAACGCAGCTGGTTGTTTTGGTAAACCAGGCATTGTCATTACATCTCCTGTAAGAGCAACTATAAATCCAGCTCCAACAGATGGCTTAAGCTCACGAATTGTAATTCTAAATCCACTAGGACGTCCAAGCTTTGTTGGATCATCTGATAAACTATATTGAGTCTTTGCCATACAAATAGGAAGTTTATCCCATCCGTTTTCTTCGAATGTTTTAATTTGTTTTAATGCATTTGAACTGAAATCAACACCATCTGCACCATATATTTCTTTGCAGATTGTATTAATCTTGTTAACGATTGTGTCGTTTTCATCATATAAGAACTTAAAAGTCTTGGCACCATCATTCTTATCGATTGTTTCAATTACTTTCTTAGCTAAGTCAAGTCCACCCTCAGAGCCTTTGCCCCAAACTTCTGATAATGAAACATTGTGTCCATTAGCTTTTGCCCAATCTTCTAATGTGTTAATTTCAGCATCAGTATCTGTTACAAACTTGTTGATTGCAACAACATATGGAAGATTGAACTTCTTAATATTTTCAATGTGCTTCTCTAGGTTTTCAAATCCTCTCTTTAAAGCATCAACGTTTTCTTCTGCTAAGTCCTTCTTAGCAACTCCTCCATGCATCTTTAATGCACGGATTGTCGCAACTATTACTACAGCAGATGGTTTTAAACCAATCTTACGGCACTTAATATCTAAGAACTTCTCAGCTCCAAGGTCAGCACCAAATCCTGCTTCAGTTACCACATAATCTCCAAGAGATTGTGCCATTTTAGTTGCGATTGCACTATTACATCCATGAGCTATATTTGCAAATGGTCCACCATGAATTAAAACTGGTGTGTGTTCTAGTGTTTGAACAATATTAGGTTTAATCGCATCCTTCATAATCATAGTGACTGCACCAGCACATCCAAGATCCTTTATTGTAACTGGAGTCTTATCATACTTATAAGCAACTACAATTTTATTTAATCTTTCTTTAAAATCATCAAGATCGTGTGCTAAGCATAATAATGCCATAATCTCTGAAGCTACAGTAATATCGAAGCGATCCTCACGAGGAACTCCATTTGTTGCACCTCCAAGACCAATAACTACATTTCTTAATGCTCTATCATTCATATCAAGAACACGTTTCCATATAATTCTTCTTGGATCAATTCCAAGTGCATTACCTTGGTGAATGTGGTTATCAATTATTGCTGATATTGCATTATTTGCAGTAGTAATCGCATGAATATCTCCTGTAAAGTGAAGGTTAATATCTTCCATTGGAACTACTTGAGCATATCCTCCTCCTGCAGCTCCTCCCTTTACTCCAAGAACTGGTCCAAACGATGGTTCACGAATAGCAGCTACACAAGTTTTTCCAAGTTTAGTTAGGGCATCAGCAAGTCCTATTGTAGTAGTAGACTTTCCTTCTCCTGCTGGAGTTGGATTGATAGCTGTAACTAAAATTATCTTTCCATTCTTGTTGTGCTTTTTTAGTACATCAAGGCTTAATTTAGCCTTATACTTACCATAAAGTTCTAGATCATCCTCATCGATACCAATCTTTTTAGCAATATCTGTAATCTTGTCCATTTGCGCATTTTGTGCAATCTCTAAATCGGTCATTTTTAATTAATCCTTTCCCATAAAAATAAAAACGACGTTATAAAACATCGTTTCTTTACGCGTTTAAAAACATCATCACATAATGATGACATATATGAATATTAGCTTGATGAATAAAATTCTTGGCCATATGAAATCCCATCCATTCTAAAGTTAATTAATCTAAGAAAAAGTAGATTATTATTCATAATAACATTTTATCATATAATAGAGAATAACTCCACAAAAATTTATGTAAAGCGTTTTATTTCTTGCACTTTTTAGCTTATTAAGAAAATCACAATACTAATTGTATTTAGCAAAAAAATTCAGGGAATGCCCCTGAATTTATGTTTTTATTGATTGTTATTTCCGTTCTTCAATGTAACGTCGTGAGCTCCACCCTCAACAATTGATGTTGAAGATACAACTGTAAGTTTAGCTTTATCTCTTAATTCAGCTAAATCTAGAGCTCCACAGTTGCACATTGTAGATTTAATCTTATAGGTAGTAAGTTCAACGTTATCTTTAAGTGATCCTGCATATGGAACATATGAATCTACACCCTCTTCGAATGATAATCCTGTCTTTCCACCTAAATCATAACGTTGCCAGTTACGAGCACGGTTTGATCCTTCTCCCCAATACTCTTTAACAAATCTTCCGTTAATCTTAACTTTCGCATTAGGCGATTCATCAAAACGAGCAAAATAACGTCCTAACATTACAAAGTCTGCACCCATAGCTAAAGCTAAAGTTATATGGTAATCATGTACAATTCCACCATCAGAACAAATAGGTACATAAATACCTGTTTCATTATAATATTCATCACGAGCACGTGCTACATCAATAACAGCTGTAGCTTGTCCTCTTCCAATTCCCTTAGTCTCACGAGTGATACAAATAGATCCTCCTCCGATACCAATTTTTACAAAATCAGCACCAGCTTCAGCAAGGAAACGGAAACCTTCCGCATCAACTACGTTTCCAGCTCCAACCTTTACTTTATCTCCATAGTTATCACGAATCCACTTAATAGTTTTTGCTTGCCAGCAAGAATATCCTTCAGATGAATCAATACATAAAATATCTGCTCCTGCTTCTACTAATGCTGGAACACGTTCTGCATAATCTCTTGAATTAATTCCGGCTCCAACAATATATGATTTATGAGAATCTAAAAGCTCATTTTCATTTTCCTTATGAGATTCATAATCCTTACGGAATACCATATATGTTAAATGTCCGTTCTTATCTACTAGAGGTAGGGAATTTAATTTATGATCCCAAATAATATCATTAGCTTCCTTTAATGTTGTTGTATCAGGAGCTGTTATAAGCTTCTCAAGCGGAGTCATAAATTCCTTAATTTTAGTTTCCTTTGGAGTTCTTGAAATTCTATAATCTCTTGATGTAACTATACCAAGAAGCTTTCCATTAGGTGATGCATCTTCAGTAATAGCAATTGTTCTATGACCAGTACGAGCTGTCATATTAACAACATCTTCTAATGTATCATCTGGTGTTAAATTAGAATCTGATGTAATAAATCCCTTCTTATAATCTTTAACTCTCTTAACCATTGCAGCTTCAGACTCAATTGATTGAGAGCCATAAATAAATGATACTCCACCTTCTTTAGCTAAAGCTATCGCAAGAGTATCATTTGATACTGATTGCATTATAGCAGATACCATTGGAATGTTTAATGTAATTGAAGGTTTTTCACCTTTTTTAAACTTAACAAGTGGTGTTTTTAAAGATACGTTTGCAGGAATGTTTTCTGGTCCTGTGTATCCAGGTACTAATAAATATTCAGCAAATGTTCTTGATGTTTCTTTAAAATAATATGCCATTTTATTTTCTCCTTTATTTTTTTAATTTTATCTATTTTATAACCAAAAAAGAACTATGTCAATAAATATGATTTAAAGAGGTATGAAAAGAGTTAACACCTTTTAATTTTATGGTATCAACTCTTTTTAATAATTCTATTAAATTTATTACTTATTTAATACTTCTGCGATTGCTTTTACAACACGCTTAATCTCATCACATGTAATTGAAGATAAAGTTACTCTTATAACGCCCTTAAGAGGTAAAATATATACTCCTTTAGTTTTTAACTCTTCAAACACAGCTTTTGGATTATCACATGGGATTGTTACAAAGAATCCACATTGATATGGAAGTGATTTAACATTATTCTTCTTTGCTTCTTCAATAAATGTATTAGCTCTCTTCATTAATAGATTACGAGCATAATCAAGTTCTTTTTCAAACTCTTCTTTATGATTATCAAGAGTCTCAGTGATTATATTCATACCCATCATTGAAGATGAACTCCACTTTCCTCTTCCACTATATTCATTAGCTTGGAAGAATTCATCAGCATCAGCTTTATTCTTACAAATTGCCAATTGTGCTCCAATACGAAGTCCATATAATCCTAATGTTTTTGATCCACTAAACGCAAGTATCGCAATTGCGTTTTCTCCAAGATTAGTTAATAAATCTATATTCTTTCTTGATGCTTCAAATCCTCTTGAATCATAATCAATATATGCCATATCATATAATAAAATAAATGGTGTACCATCTCTTGAAACAGTATTTGCAATATCAACAACTTGCATCCACTCTGTATATTTCATAATATAACCAGTAGGATTTTGACATGGGTCGTTAATAACTACAAGCACTCTTCCCTGAGCATTCTTCATCTCATTGCACTTCTTGCGAAGATCATCAGCATTAAAATTACCCTCGTTATCAAATAACTCATATGTGTCATATCCTAAATTAGCTTCACGCGCTAGTTGTGTATAATTTCCCCACATATAATTTGGGAATAATGCCTTATCTCCAAGAGATAGATAATTAGTAAGTGTTGCGCAAATTGCACCAGTTCCACCTGGAGTTGCAACTACTCTTGTTTCCATCTTAGATGTAATATCATTATAGAAATCTCTAAACACCCAGTGTTTTATTGCTTCATGAAATTTATTATCACCGGCAGTTGCAGGATAACCAAATTTTTGACGTGGAGTAAGTTCATTAATGATTTTTTCTACCATCTTAAAAGTATAAAACTTCCCATCCTCATCAAACAACATACCTATAGTAGAATCTATTACTGCAGGATTTAATGCCTTAGCATCTCTTGCTTCTTTACCAATAGTAAGTGCAGAACCTTTGTTTTCCTTACCTTGTGATTGATTTCCTAAAATAGACATAAAAAACACCTCTTTTAACACTGTCTTATTTTACTATAATAGCATATAAAAATCAATGCTCTAAGCAAAAATAATAGCACTGTAGTAAATCAATAATTTATTTAAAATATCGCTTATTTTATTAAAACTTAATCATTCAAAAAAGCAATCATATTTATTCAATAAAGATCATCTAAGCAGATGAAAATTATATAAACTAATTTGATTGCTTTTTATTAAATGTTTTTTTAGACTAGCAATATTATATTGCATTAAATATTAAATAAAGATATGAGACATCATAATTTTCTTCATCTATATAACTTAAATATACCTGTTTAATTTCACTAGTAACCGTTAGTGAAGCTACACACACATTATTCACATCGAATTTTGTATCATTTTCTTCTTTAGTACCATCATCATATACTTTTATAACTTTAACGCTATCTAATACAGTATTAAGGGGAATATCAATCGTTTCAAATGGCTTATATGTAGAATTATTTGTCTCTATTTCATAATAGAAATTTAGTCTATTAAAGGTGCTATCTTTTAAAATATATACCTTATCTCCAACATTAAATATTTCTTTTGAAGATTCTTTATAGTCTATGTCTTCAAGTTTTGAGTTTTTCAATGTATAAGCACGATGACTTCCATTATCAGAATTTTCTATTTTATATATTCCATATTTATCTATAGAAACCTCTTTATATTCTGATTTTTCATCGGTAATTGGTAATATATTAAATTTGATTTTTAATACACTATCAAGCTTCTTATTATTCTTAACAATACCAGTAGTAATAGTGTTATTAATATTTGTATCAAAGTATATTACTTTTTCTAGATTTGTAAATACTGGGTTTTGATTATCATCAGTGGCGCCGGCAGTAACAATGCACTCATATGTATATACTCCTGTTTCAGCTACAGTTGCTTCAATAGAACAATCGTATCCAGTAAATTCAAATTCATCTCCAGCTTGATTTTGAAGTTTTGTAGGTTTAATAGTAGTTAAAATATTTTTATCGTTATTATTAGTAATTACTAATTTATAATCACCAATGTTTGGTAAAAACATATAGCCATCACTCATACTATATTCTACATTCGAGGAATCAATAGCTTTTATATCTAACCCTGACTCTAGTCCAAAATCAAATCTTCCTGCTATATTGCCTGTGTTAAACACAGTCTCTATACTATTACCTCTTTTTATTATTCTTTTATATGTTTTATCTAATTCTACCTTGTCAACTTCAGTTTTAGCAAAACTAATTGTTGATAAATCTATATTACTATCACACTCTAGTGTAATATAATCACGTGCATTTTTTATTATACCACTTGGAAAATCTACATTTTCTGTTACAGACGCTGCGTTTATATGTTCACTAGATCTAATTAACACCTTTATCTTTCCATCAATTGGTGTGGCATTGATATTTGTTTTTGTTATACTATACAATTCATCATTAGCTTCTAAAGTAAAATTAGAACCAACTTCTACATATATTATAGCGTTGTTGTCAGCAATATACTCAAAATCATCAACATCAACAAAATAATTATAATCTTTACTATCATATATAACTTCAGCTTTTTTATTTTGATTAGCTACTATTCTAACATCACCATAAAATGGTGTATCATTACCTTTTATTATAATTTTACTATTAGGAGTATAACTTCCTCTTCCAAAATATTCATCATTTAAAATATTACATTCTACTGTATTATATTCTGTTTCTTTATCACATGAGAATAGAAACATAAATACGAATAAAATACTTAATAATGGAAATATATATTTAATTATCTTCTTCATAATTATGCCTCCTCTACATTAACATTTGATGTATATCCATAATCAGTATTATAATAGAAAACATTTTTTAAATTAGTATCTTTTATAGTTATATTTTCTATACTACCATAATTTTCTACATACATATATGGATTACTAAAGTTTAATCCATATATTGTTTTATTATTTCCATTAATATAACCATATAGATAAACATCACTATGGTTATTTATGGTAAATCCATCAAAATATAAATCTCTTGTGATTTTTACGCAGTGAATTTGTGCGTTAGCTATAAAATATGGATCACTATTAATTCCATCATCAAATGATATCCAATAATTTTCTTCATATTCTAAAATAAACGCTAAAAACTTAAGTTCATCATCTATTTGATAGTAACCATCTTTGAATTCAATCCTACTAATCACACTCATATATGTAACGTAAATGTTATTATAATCAAAAGAGTCAATACTTGTGTATATATCAAGTTCTAAATTAGAATTATAAAGCATATTATCTAAGTTATTACAATCATCATTTATAGGCAAATAAATACTTAATTTTACATCATATTTTTTAGCCAAAGATATTAATTCATGTCTATCAAGTGTCACACTTTTTGATTCATCTAAAATATAATCGTGTGTATTCAAACCACCATTTATTTTATA
>CAZJAM010000033.1:0-15535 GCA_964544095.1 uncultured Anaeroplasmataceae bacterium
CATCACTTAATATATTACTTAATAGTAAAGCTAAGGTAATATATGAAGCATATAAGGATGATGAGGTAATAGATTTTTCAAAATATGTTTCTTCAAGTGATGATATAGTCTCATTATCACACAATGAATTATCTAAATATTCAAAAAATGTAGATTCCATATTTTATGAAAGTGGTTTTTATTTAGATGAAGATATTGATATTAATAGAGTATATGTATCTAATATGACTAATCGAAAAATGTTATATGGAGAAAATATTATAGAAGATAATGAAATATTATTATCTGATAATGTCGCTAAACAAATAAATACTAATATTAAATCGCTTATAGGAACTAATATAAATGGTTATCTTATAAAAGGTATTTATAAAACAGTATATGATACAATTCCTTCTAGCACTCTAAATGAATATTATAGTAATTATGATATTGATACGCTTAAAAGTATTTATTTAACTGAAAATACATATAAATATAGTAGGCTTGATGAAATTACTAATATTAATGTATACTGCCTAAATAATCTTAATAAAACATATGATTTAGATATAAAATTACAAACTACAACTAAAGCTTTGTATGGGGAAGAAACAGAATTAAAAGATAACGAAATAGCCTTAAGCTTGCGTGAATCAAAAAAATTTTCGGAAAACCCAATAGAATTAATTGGTAAAGAAATTGAGCTAAATTTTGTTAATAAATTAGATAAATTAGATGAAACAAAATATGATTGTGGAACATTTAAATGCACTGTAAAGTACATATATAATGATTTGAATGCAGTTGATTTAGAATCTATTGTTGTATCTAAAACATTATTTAAAGAAATATATGGTAATTATCGTGTAAATTTAAGTTATAGAATAAATGGTATTAGTATATATAGACCATCTGTAAATAAAATTAATTCATTTTTAAAACTAAATTTTTGTGAAAATATGTATAAATCATCATTGATATCTGAAGGATTATCTTGGCTACAACCATTGACATATATAGGTATGGGGTTAGGGGTAATTATGTTTATTATAAGTATAATATTAATGATCAATTTAGTTCATATTATATTTGAAAAAGATAAGAGAACACAAGGCGTTTTAATATCTTTTGGAGTATCTAAAAAAGAAGTCTCAAGAATGTATATCCTAGATATTTTTATTCAAGTTTTTATATCATTTATAATATCATTAGTATTAGAGATATTTGCACTTATATTAATGAATAAAGTAATACATGGTTATGTAAATAAAGAAGTCTCAGTTTATTATTATTTTTATTCTATAGGAATAATATTTGTGATTGTTTTAATGTTTACATTTATAATGTATAAAATTGTATTAAAGAATATGAATAAAAAACAAATTGTAGATATTATATATGAAAGATAAAATACTATTCATTAAATACACACTTTAAAAATAAAAACTATAAGAAGGATTTATTATCAACATTCTTATAGTTTTTTCTTATTGTGATAATTTTTCCTTTAAGGCAAATACTTTATAGAGTAAAATTAAATTGTAAAGGATGGTGAAGTTTATGCCAGATAAAGTATCTTATTATTTAAAAAAAGAAATAGGAGTAGTTATTGTTGCTACTATGTTTGGTATTTTATTTAATATTTCTGATGCATTTTCAGCTGTAGCTTTAGGTAAGGTTATAGATTTAGTATCTTTAAAAGATGGTAAGGCTGTATATTCACTTCATCATACTTATATAGTATTAATTATGTATTTTTTATTAATGATGTTTGTTAATATAACAAGATTTGGAAAAAGATTTTTTGTTAGATTATTTGGACATAGAGTAGAAAAAAGGATGAGAAAAACAGTTTATAATCATTTGATGTCTTTATCTATATCTGATTTTGATAAGGAGGATATGGGTAATTTAATGGCAAGAACAATAGGTGATGTAAATATTACAACAGATGGTTTTCGTAAAGCTATGATGGAGACATATGATACTGGTGTAAGACTTATGTTTATAATTGTATTGCTTTCAGTTTATTCATGGAAAACAGCTTTAATTACAGTTGCTTTTTGTCCACTTATTATAATTATCGCAATTCTATTAAAAAGTTTAATTCATAAATTATCTGAGAGTGCACGTAATTATAATTCATATATAAATACTGAGACTTATGATTTAATTGATAATTCATTACTTTATAGAACATATGGTTCTATTAATAATGAAATAAAAGATTATTATAAAGATTTAAATAATCTAAAGAAAAGGGAAGTAAAAGCTAATTTATTTGAAAATTCAATGGAGCCAATATATAGAATGCTTATAATGCTTGGTCTTATTTTTGTATTTTATTTTGGAGCGAAAAATGTAATAAATTCTGAACCTTATTTTAGAGGTGTTTGGAGTGTTGGAATATTTAGTGCCTATCTTACATTAACATTAGAACTATATAGAAAAACATGTCGTGCATCAATACTTATTAATATGGTAGAGAAGGCATCTATTTCCTTCAATAGATTAAAACCTTATTTAAAGAGTGCTCCAATTATGCCTATTAATAACATTTTATCTAAAGGAGATTTAGTGGTTTCAAATCTTGATATTTATGCAGGGGACAAACATATAATATCTAATTTGTCGTTTGAAGCACATAAGGGTGAGATAATAGGTATTACAGGAAGAGTTGGATCTGGTAAATCTACATTAGGACTCGCTCTTACATCGCTTTATCCTTATAATGGTTCTATTAAGCTTAATGGTATTGAACTAAGTACGCTTAATAATCGTGAAAAAGCTCAAGAAATATCATATATGGGACATAATCCATATCTTATGAGTGATACAATAAGACATAATATAGCCTTCTCAGATGATGATGTATGTGATGTACTTTCTGATGTTTCGTTTACAAGTGATTTAGCACAAATGGATAATTCTTATGATACTTTAATTGGTAATAATGGTGTAAGAATATCTGGTGGACAGGGACAAAGAGTAGGACTTGCAAGAGCGTTATATAAGAAGAATAATCTTATAATTCTTGATGATCCTTTTAGTGCCTCAGATATTCGTACAGAAGAAGAAATAATTAATAATATTAAATCTAAGTATAAAGATTCAATTATTATACTTATGTCTCATAGATTAAGAATATTTCCTATTGTAAATAGAGTTATTTGCCTTGATAATGGTAAATATTATATAGGAACACACACAGAACTATATAATTCATGTGATTTATATCACCAAATTTTTGATGAACAAAGAGGTGATAGAAATGATTAAAAAGGTATTTTTAAGAACCCTCAAGAAAAATTTAATTTGGTATTTATTCCTTATACTATCAATTATAGCCATAATTATAACCTCCCTTGTACCAGCAAAGATGTTACAACATTTAATTGATGATTATTTTAGCGCTGATATTAAAAGTAAGACTATATTATTTAAATATATGGCCTTATATATTGGATTTGTAATTGGAGGATCTTTATTTGATTTCTTTAAACGTATTTTATTACTTTATTTAGGAAGTGAATTTACAAAAGAATTAAGATATGAAATGGCTTTAAAACTTTCACGAGTTGAAGGCATATATTTTTCTAATAATGAAACAGGTATAACATCATCTAGGTTTATAAATGATGTAGAAGCTATAAATACAATTTTTACAGATGGAATTGTATCTCTTGCGATAGATCTCGCTAAAATAATAGGAATCGTTTGGATGATGTTTGTCTTAAATGTATATTTAGGTTTAACTACAATTGTATTAATTCCTTTGATTGTTGCGATAACTTTCATATTTAAAAAGATTATATTTAAAGCTCAGATGAAGCAACGTAAGATGATAGGTCTTATTAATAATCATATATCAGAAACTTTTAGTAATGAACGCATGATAAAGATTTATGCAAAAGAAGATTATATGATTAAAAATAATGATAAATATAATTTAGAAAATTATAAGGCTGAAATTAAAGTATCATATGCAGATTCCATTTTTTCACCACTTATTAAGATTATAAATGCGATAATTATTGTAGGTATTGTATTACTTGCAAACCCTCATAATAACGTACTTGGTCTTACAATGGGTATGGTTGCGGCTTCTTTGGAATATATTAAGAATTTATTCGCTCCAATTGATGACTTTGGTAAGGAATATCAAACAATTCAAAAAGCCCTATCAGGTCTTAGAAGAGTAAGAGAATTCTTCCAAGAACCTGATGAGAATAATAAACTTCCACTTACTCTTGATGATATACTTAAAGATGAAAATATATTAGAGTTTAAGAATTTATCATTTGCGTATGGTAATAAACAAATATTAAGTGATATTAATGTGGTGTGCTCTGGTAATAAAAAGTATTCATTTATTGGAAGAACAGGGGTAGGAAAAACCACAACATTTAGACTTATTGAAGGTCTACTTAAACCACAAAATGGTAAAATTTTACTAAATGGAATTGATGTAAGAGATATTCCTAATGATATAAAATTTAAGATATTTGGTTATGTTGATCAAAAGTTTAAATCTATTAAAGGCACTATATTTGATAATGTATCAATAAAAAATGAAAATATTTCCAAACTTGATGTGCTTCATGCCTTAGAGGTTGTAGGACTTAAAGATAAGGTATTAAAATTTCCTAATGGAATTTATGAAACTTATAGAGAAGATTTATTTTCTAATGGTGAGAAGCAATTATTATCAATCGCAAGAGCTATAGCGCCAGATCCTAAAATATTACTTCTAGATGAAATTACCGCAAACCTTGATTCTATTACAATGGATCTTGTGCTTGAAGCATTAAGTCTTGCCTCAAGAGGTAGAATGATTCTTGAAATTACTCATAGAATATCTTCTACAAAGAATTCTTATAAAGTAATATATTTAAAAAATAGTAGAGTAGAAAGAATATTTAATGAGGGTGAAGTAGAAGCAAATGTTTTTGATGGTGATGATTTAGAAAATGCTTAAATAAAAGTGTTTTAAATATGGTATAATTTTTTTAAAGGTGATTTTAATTGATAACTAAAGAAGATTATATAAATTTAATAAAAAAAGAATATCCAAATGATTATGAAAGAATAATAGATGGATTATCACAAAAAAGAAGTAATGCGTTTAGAGTTAATACATTAAAAATTAGTGTTAATGATTGCCTTAATAAGCTTAAGGGTGAAGGTATTTTATATGAGAAAACTAGTGTATCAGATTTCACGTATCTAACACCAACTGAAAATAAAGTTTTAATGGAATCAAGTCTTTTTAAGAATGGAGAAATATATTTACAATCTATTTCATCTCAACTTCCACCACTTTTCTTAGATATTTTAGAATCAAAAGATATTCTTGATATGTGTGCTGCACCTGGAGGAAAGACATCTTTAATACAAATGATTGGCAATAATTCTAAATCAATTATGGCACTTGAAAGTGATAAAATAAGATGTGAAAGGTTAAAACATAATCTTGATATTTTGGGTTGTAAGAATATTAATGTTATAAAAATGGATTCAAGAAAACTTGATTCATTCTTTAGATTTGATACTATTTTACTTGATGCGCCTTGTAGTGGAAGTGGCACTATAAATATTTTAAATCCAAATGATTTAAAATCATTTTCACAAGAGCTTGTAAAGAATTCATCCACTTTACAAAAAGCATTGCTTAAAAAAGCTTTAGAAGTTTTAAAGCCAGGTCATACAATGATTTATTCAACATGTTCAATTTTAAAAGAAGAAAATGAAAATGTTATTAAATCAATATTAAATAATAATATAGAATTATTACCACTTGATTTAAATATTGACTTATTACCATCTATAATTAATAATTGTTATACAATAGCCCCAAGTGCATATTTTGAAGGCTTCTTTATCGCAAAAATTAAAAAGCTTAAGTAATTAAAATATAGGAGATTATATGAGAAAAATTAAAATACATGGTATTTATAAACACTTTAAAGGAAATTATTATTTAGTTGAGGGTATTGCGCTAGATAGTGAAACTAAAAAGGAAATGGTAGTATATCGTAGACTATATGATGATATGACACTATGGGTAAGACCTCTTGATATGTTTTTATCAGAAGTAGATCACAATAAATATCCCCAAGTTAAACAAAAGTATCGTTTTATGTTGGTTCACCCAAAGAAAAATGATATAATCTAGTTAATATATTAGAAAATAGAGGTAATTATAATGGATTTTGATAAGATTTTAGATGAACTTAAGAATTATTTTTCTTTTGAAATTATTGTAGCTGAAAAGGATGATAAACTTTTACATACACAAACACTTGTAAATGCTAAAAATTATTTTAAAGGTAATATTTTAATTCAAATGTTTGTCCATAGCACAGGTACTACACACATTCTTATGACTTTTGAAGAGATGGAAAAAAATTATGAGAACTTATTACTTGTAAATAATTTTAATGAAAAAAGCCCATTCTTAAAAGGATATATTTCTGATATGAGTGGTAAAAGTAGATTTGAGATTCATTCAACAAATAATTGTAAGGATGAGATGGATGTCGCAAGCAATATTGAAAGAATTTTAGAAATGATTTTAGAACCACAAACTCTTGAATTATTAAATCCAATTATTGATGCGACAGTTATTGATAATACATCTTTTGAGGCTTAAGGATGAAAAAATATAGTTTCATATTTTATATTTTAGGTATAATAATAGCTATAGGATCATTCTTTTTATTAGGACTTAGCGCAAACAATATAAATGAAGAAGAGATTATATTAAAACTTACACGCGATGGGAAAATACTTACTATTTCGTTAATTGTTTTAAATATTATTTGCGCAATTGTTTTGCTAATATCATCTTCTGCAAAAACACCAATTTTAGCGGCTTCAATTTTTGCGGTAACATCTATTGTATTCTTTGCCCAAAAAGATAATGATATGGGATTTGCCTCAGTTTTAGTTGGAAATATTTTTGGAATTATATATTATCCACTTACTTGGATTTATAAAAGTTTTAAAAAGAATTCTTGTAAAGAAATAGGAAGCAGTATAGAATATGATAGTATAACAGGAGAGAAGATTAAGACTGAGCGAATTGGTATTTTTTGCCGTCAGTCAAAAATTGTTAATTATATTTCATATTCTCTTTCTTTTGTTTTATTTTTAATTTTTATGATAGTTTTGGTTGTAACAGAAAAATATTTAATAGCCTTATTAATATATGTTTTGTTAATGCTTGTTGTAATAATGCTTAATAATTTATTTCAACCATTTCCCCGTGCAACAAGAAAATTTATGCTTACAGCTGATAAAGATAAGTATATAGAGACACTTAATATGTGGTCCCAAAATAATATCCATACTGATTCAAAAATATTTTTAAAGGCTAATATCGCAAATATTTTATTCCTTGATAGTAAAGAAGAGGGTATAGAATTATTTGAATCCTTACAAGCACCACAAAATAATCTTTATAAGGATCAATATAATCAAATAAAAGCTACCTATTATATTAAAAAAGGTGATTTAGAAAGCGCAAAAAATATGCTAAGTAGTATTTCAAATATTAATATAAGACAATCTCTTGAAAGAGCGATATTTGTATATTTTTATGATGATTTATTTCCATCAATTGAGTCATATTATCCATATAACACAAAAATGAAATTTATAAATCTTTCAAATCTAGATTTATTACTTTATTATTCAATAACTCGTGGATTAAAAGATGACGCAAAGAAATATGCTAAATTAATACTTGATTTAAATACTAATTTTAATAATCTAAATTCTAAATGCCATAACATTTTAGATAGTAGCGATAATTTGAATGAAGAATAAAACTTCATTCTTTTTATTTTGGGTATTTATTTTTTAAAAATTAAATATATAATATATTTAGTTTAAGAGGTAATTAATATGAATGATAAACTTGCGAAAGGGAATTTATATAAAGTAGTATTAGCTCTTTGCATACCACAAATGCTTGCCCAATTTATTAATGTATTGTATTCAATTATAGATAGACTATATGTTATAAATTATGGTGAGGCTGGAGAACTAATGTTTACATCTATTGGTATTTGTTCACCAATTATTACATTTATAACATCATTTTTTTATTTAGTTGGTTCAGGTGGTGCGCCTCTATTTTCTATATTGCTTGGTGAAGGAGATGGCAAAAGGAGTAAAAGTATTTTAAATAATTCATTTTTGCTTTTAGTTATTTTAGGTATTGTTGTGCCTTTAATTGTGTTTATTTTTATGAAACCTTTGCTTAATGCTTTTGGTGCGACAACAAATACTATAGATTACTGCATGTCTTATCTTAGAATTTATTTAATATCTTCACCATTTTCAATTGTCGCTTTAGGCCTAAATCAATTCCTTGTATCTGAAGGACATACTATAAAAGCTATGGCTACAATGATAATTGGCGCTTTAGCTAATATAATTTTAGATCCTTTATTTATTTTTACTTTTGATATGGGTCTTGAGGGTGCTGCAATAGCTTCTGTCTTAGCTCAATTAATATCATTTGCATACGTTATGTTTTTAATAATATTTAAAAATGAAATAAGACTTGGATTTGGTGATTATAATAAAAAATATATGCTTCGTATTATAACATTAGGATTTGCGCCTTTTATTATTTCAATGACTGATTCATTATGTCAAATAGCTCTTAATTCATCTATTAAGATACATTCTGATCCGTCTAAGGTGGATTCGTATATTGAAACAGCTACAATTGTTCAATCATTTTATTCTCTATTTTCTATGCCACTTCTTGGAATATCTGGTGGTACCGGTTCTGTATTATCATATAACTTTGGGGCAAGAAATACTGATAGGGTTAAAAAAGCAGAAGCAATTATTACATTATATGGATTAATTTTTACAATACTTGCGTTAATTCTATCAATAATTACAAAAGAGGCTTTTGTAAATTATTTTAGTAATGATTTAAGTGTACGATCTTTTGCGCCTCGTATGATAATGTATTATATGATTCCATTTGTTGCGTTAACATTCCAATATACATTTGTAGACGGACTTACAGCTATTGGCTATGCGAAATATGGAATTTTCTTATCCCTTATAAGAAAAATCAGTATGATAGCATTTGCGTATACATTGCCATTTATATTTGGCATAAAAGGATGCTTCCTATCAGAAACATTTAGTGATTTCTTATCTAGTACGATAACGTTTGTATCATTTATGCTTATTTTTACTAAAATACTTAATAAACGTAAGAATTCTAATGAAAGTGTGCTCGAGTAGCACATTTTTTTAAAAATTACACTTTATTTATTCAATAAATAATATTATAATTAAATGGAAATACCCAAGATATAAAGGGATAAAAAAAGAGGTTATATAATGAAAATTGATACAAAATGTATAGAGTCAGGTTATACACCAAAAAATGGTGAGCCAAGAATACTTCCAATTATTCAGTCTACAACATTTAAATATGATACATCTGAAGATATGGGAAAATTATTTGATCTTGAAGCGTCAGGATATTTTTATACAAGATTACAAAATCCTACTAATGATATGGTAGCTGCAAAAATTCAAGCATTAGAAGGTGGAAGCGCCGCAATGCTTGTATCTTCAGGTCAAGCTGCAAATTTCTTCTCATTATTTAATATTTGTAACGCAGGAGATCATATTGTAGCTTCCGCTGCAATTTATGGTGGTACATTTAATTTAATTAATGTTACAATGCGTAAGATGGGAATAGATGTTACATTTATTGAGCCAGACGCAACAAATGAAGAGGTAGAAAAAGCATTTAAGCCTAATACTAAGTGTGTATTTGGAGAAACTATTTCCAATCCATCCTTAAAAGTTTTTGATATTGAAAGATTTGCTAAGTTAGCACACTCTCATGGAGTTCCACTTATTGTTGATAATACTTTCGCAACTCCAATTAATTGTCGTCCTATTGAATGGGGATGCGATATAGTTACTCATTCAACAACTAAATATATGGATGGACATGATGCGACAGTTGGTGGAGCTATTGTTGATGCAGGTAATTTTGATTGGATGGCTCATAAGGATAAGTTCCCAGGACTTTGTACACCAGATGATTCATACCATGGAATCACATATGCTACTAAGTTTGGAAATAAGGGAGCCTTTATTACAAAGTGTACTGCACAATTACAAAGAGATTTTGGTTCAGCACCATCTCCAATGTCTTCATATATCCTAAATTTAGGATTAGAGTCACTTGCAGTAAGAATGAAGAGACATTGCGAAAATGGACTTGCAGTTGCTGAATTTTTAAAGAACAATCCTAAGGTTTCATGGGTACAATATCCAAATCTTAAGGGAGATAAATATTATGATTTAGCACAAAAATATTTAAAAAATGGTTCTTGTGGTGTTGTATCATTTGGAATTAAGGGTGGAAGAAGTGCTGCAGAAGAGTTTATGAAACATTTAAATCTTGCGATAATCGCAACTCACGTAGCAGATGCACATTCATGTGTATTACACCCTGCATCAGCTACACATCGTCAACTTACTGATGAACAGCTTAAAGAATGTGGAGTATCTCCTGAAGGAATTAGATTTAGTTGCGGTATTGAAGCAACTGAGGATATTATAGCTGATATTTCAAATGCTTTATCATTCGTAAAATAATATAGATAAGTGGTGATTATATGGAAGAAAATAAACAAAACAATTCTCCTACGATTGAAGAAACACATAAAAAAGTTGAAGAGGCTAAAAGAAATTATTATGAGGAAAATCTACATAATAAAAGAGTATTAAGAGTATTAAAGGCTTTTGTCTATGTACTTACAGCCACTATGCTTATTTTAGGTGTTATAACTGTTATTGTAGCTTTAATATTAGAAAAGAATTACTATTTTACTAGTAGAATTGCAATTCCTGTAATTACTATTATCTTTGGTATTGTTGCGATTTTACTTACCCAAATTAACAAGCGAATTTCTAAAACATCAAATCTTAAAGGTGATACATTTGAACTTATTGTAGGAATAGTTTGTGTTATCCTTGGTGTAATTTGGTTATTCACAAATATCTTTTAATTTGACCCTTCGCTTATAGTATGGTATACTATAGTTGCTAGGATAAGGCGTGGAACCCAAATTATTATAAAGAGGCTTGAGGTATTGGTTGTGTTGAATGCCTATTAAGTTAGGAATCCTAATATAAATACAAATAGAGAGCCTATTCGTTGAACTTTATGTTCTTCACGTATCCTGGCCCTATTTTAATAAATAATAAACTAAAAAGCTTATTATATGGAATGAAAGAGAATGCTTTCATTCCTTTTTATATTTTAATTATTATTGAAAATAGAAGTATATTTTGTTATAATTTCATAGATTTATATGTAAAGGAAATTAATGATGGAACAAGTAATTAATAAATTTTTAGAATTAAACGTTGATAATGAGATCATTGAAGCATTAAATGATCTAGAAATATATAGTCCTTCAGAAATTCAAGCTAAGGCAATTGGCCCTATGATTGAAGGACTTGATGTTATTGGACAAGCACAAACAGGTACTGGTAAAACATTCGCATATGGAATACCTTTAATTATGAAATCTAACCCTAAATCAACGAATGTAGAAGCCCTAGTATTATGTCCTACACGTGAACTAGGTCTTCAAGTATCACAAGAGCTTAATAAATTAATTAAGTATAAAAAAGGAATAAGAATTGTGACAGTATATGGTGGTGAGTCTTACCAAATACAAATTAAAGCTTTAAAAAATAAGCCACAAATAGTAGTTGGTACACCAGGAAGAATTATTGATTTAATGGAAAGAGGACTATTAAAGTTTGATAATATTAAAACATTAGTTTTAGATGAAGCTGATGAAATGCTTAATATGGGATTTAAAGATGATTTAGAGACTATTTTAAAACAAACATCTAGTGAAAGACAAACAGCTCTTTTCAGTGCTACTATGCCAGATTTTATTAAGAAAGTAGCTTTGAATTATCAAAAAAATCCAACACATATTGTTATTAAGAAAAAAACTCTTACAATTGATAATATTATGCAATATGCTTATATGTGCAAAAGAGAAAGTAAGAAGGATCTTTTAATAAGATTACTAGATTATTATGACTTTAAAAATTGTATAATATTCGCAAATACAAAATCTATGGTAGATGAATTAACTACTGATTTAAATAAGCTTGGATATAGAGTTGATGGACTTCATGGTGATTTAAAACAAAATGTTCGTGATAGAGTAATGATGCAATTTAGGTTAGGCATAACACGTATACTTGTCGCAACAGATGTTGCGGCACGTGGAATAGATGTTGAAGGACTTGAAGGTGTTATTAACTATGACCTACCTCAAGAACTTGAACTATATGTTCATAGAATTGGACGTACAGGAAGAGCTGGAGCTTATGGTACATCAATTTCTATTCTAACACCATTCGAATGTCGTAGGCTTAAAGATATTGAGCATTATACAAAAAAGGAAATTACAAATAAGGATATTCCTTCAATTGATGAAATAAAAGAAAAAATATCTCTTAGACAATATGATAAGATTTTAGAAGAAATAAGTCTTAAAAAGCCAATTAAAGATAATGCCTTATTACTTGGAAAGCTTGCTAAGCTAGAATGTGATCCAACTGAACTTGTAAATGCATTATTAAATATGTCAATTACTAAAACTAAGGTATATAATAATATAGAGCCAATAAAAGATAGAATAAGAAGTTATAATAAAGATATTCCATTAAAAATGTCTAAGCAGAATGCTAGACCTAACACAAAATCATTTATTATAGCTCACTTAAATATTGGTAAGAAAGAAATGCTAAGACCTCAACAACTTCTTCAAATGATGGAGAAAAGTGCTGGTGTAAGAAAGAGTAATGTTGGAGATATTGTTATTCGTAAGAGTGGTACTAATATTGAGATAACTCAACAAGCATTTAGTTATTTAAAGAAGTTAAATGGATTTAAATTCCAAGGAACAAGAATTGCTGTTAGTAAAACACAAAGTTTAGATGATTAGGAGATAATTTATGAGAATAAATGCAGGTAAATTTAGAAATCATAATATAGATATTACAAATCTTCCTACTACAAGAGAAACCTCTGATAAAGTTAGACAAGCTATATTTAACATGATTGGACAATTTTTTGATGGTGGTAAGGCTCTAGATTTATTTGCAGGCTCAGGCGCAATGGGGTTTGAAGCATATTCAAGAGGAATCTCTAAAATTGTTTTAAACGACATTAATAAAGATGCAATTTTAGTGTGCAAAAAAAACGCAATAAAACTAAAATGCATTGATGATGTTACACTACTTAATATGGATTATAAAAATGCTATAGAAAGTTTAAAAGATAATAAATTTGACTTGATATTTTTAGATCCTCCATATGCAATGCAAAATGTTGATGAAATTATAAATCTAATAGATATTAATGCCTTACAAAATGATGGCGCTATTTTATCCTTTGAGATGGAAAAGAAAACAAGCTGTAGCGAAACTATAGGTTCATATAATCTTATAAAAGATAGAATTTATGGTATTAAAAGAGTATGTATCTATAGAAAGGAGTCTTAGATATGAAACTTATTTCAATGAAAAAAGATAAATATGATTTAATTAAAGAACTTATGAATAGTCTTTATAAAAAAGGAGTTTATAAAGACTTCAATTCATCAAATATTATGGTATTTGATTTAAAATCATTTACTTTTACCATTGCGTTCACATCTATTATGGAAGATAGAAATTATGGAATGACTATATTTGTTGGTCATGATGGTCTAAATTGTCTTACTGATATGATGTCTCTTCCTAAAGAAGTACTTTTTGAAGGTGATTATGATAATCTTTATGTCTTATCTTATAGAGGCAAAGATGACTTAACGATTCAAGAACAAATGTTTTATGATGAAAGAAATATAAAAACAAAATTAAAAAACAATTTATCAATAACTTCTTATAAAAGAGGATACGCTCCATATATTACAACCACTAAGGAAGCAGATGAAATAATTAAGGCTTTATATTTAGTAAATCATGTTTTTAATTTAACATATGATGAAATAAAAGAACATTTTAAAAATAAATCAATTTCGGGTCTTTTAGTAGATGTAAATATGCATAAGCATACCTTTAGCCTTCATTTTGGAGGAGTCCCAAGACTTAAGGAAGATAGTCTTAAAGTAGTTGCGTCTAGTGAGGAATTAAATTACTTTAAAGAACTTGATGTATCTGATTATAGTCTTAATATTAGAGCACATAGTGTATGTATTCCTGTAAAAATAAAAGAATGTAATAAAGCTGTAACTCCAACAATAATCCTCATAGGATGGCCATTCTCTAAATTTGATTTTGATTATTTAATATCTAACATTTCCGAACAAAGAGAACAAATGATAATTATTTTAAAGGAATTTTTTAAGAATAATGGTATTCCTTCAAAAATTGTTTTTGATAATAGATATTATTATAATGCACTTAGAGATATATTTGAACAATTAAATGTTGAAGTAACTCTTGATTTACACTTAGAATCAGATGGCTTCTTTGATGATATAGAAGATACCCTATATAGAGTATTTGATCCAGTGTTTGTAGATCAAGCCTTTATTACAATACCTGAAGAAGAAGCAAGATTAAGTTTAAATGCTATAAAAAAAGTACTTTTAACAATAAATACAAAGAATCCTAATTTAGAATGCAGTGAAGAAGAAAAAGAAACTGTTATGGCATTTATCAATACAATTTCAAATTCAATAAATTCACTTATGAATGATGATATGGCGAATTTTAGTGATGAAGAGGAAGAAGAGATTGAAAGATATACTAAACTTAAAGATGATTTAGAAAAAAATCTAGTTTCATAAAAAAATGCTAACCGATTGGTTAGCATATTTCTTTTATTCTTCAGCAACTGTATAGTTTCTGAAAATAATATCTTTTTCAAGACGAGTTAAGTAAATTCTTATTGATTGAGGATCATACTCGCTTGGATTGTTTAGGCAATATTCTACAAATCCTATAAATCCACCGTAAACGCATGCGGCAATTACGTCTGAAGGATACTTTGATGATAAATTTCCCTCTTTAAGATCAAATGCGCGAGATAATAGCTCCATAGCATTCGAAGCTATTGCGTTAGAAAGCATAGATCCATTATATCTTGAAACACCAGCAATTACGTCGTTATGTTCGCAATAATATTCATAAATTGCGTCTAGGCAATTAATTGCCATTTTAATTGCAGTTTGTTTTGTACCATCAAATTCTATAGTGATCTTATCCCCAATTTCTTTTTTAGCACTTTCGATTGCGTCTCTAAATAATTCGAATTTATCTTTATAATATTTATAGAATGTCATACGATTAATTAAAGCTACCTCACAAATATCAACAACTGATATTTTATCAATTGGATTTTGACTCGCAAGTTCTAATACTGCAGCACGAAGGCTCTTAAGTGTCTTTAATACTCTTAAATCTTCTAATCCTTTTCCCATGTTTTCATCTCCTTTGTGTTAATCTTAACAAATTT
>CAZJAM010000034.1:0-15092 GCA_964544095.1 uncultured Anaeroplasmataceae bacterium
AACTTCGTGATGGTCCATCACGAAGTTCTATTGCCTCATGCTCACCTGTGGATGCACCAGATGGTGAAATTGCAGTACCGAACGCACCAGATGCAGTATAAACTTCAACTTCAACAGTTGGGTTACCTCTTGAATCTAGTACCTCTCTTGCATAAACTCTTGTAATAAATGGCATAAAATTTATTCCTCCTTAAATATGCTTTTATTAGTATATTTAATATCTTCCTAAATCTATTTTACATCATTTCAAATGAAATGAATATTCAAACGCCTACTTTATAATGCTATGATAAGAATCCTTCTTATCCATCGCTACATCATTATGTATTCTATTTCCTGCCTTAATCAAGAAATCTACATATTTATTATCAAGCTCTAAAGCTAATTCCTTATAAGGAAATTCATATTTATAGAATGTTCTATTAACCTTTATTCCTCTTTCTTGGAAATAATTAAATATAACATCATCTTTCTTAGTACATATTATTCTTGAATTAATAAATATTATATTCTTATTATTTTCTCTTATTGAATCAAGTGTATCACAGAAATCTTCTAAAGTTTCATTAAATCCAGCCCCAAATAGTACAATATCAAATTGATTTATAAATTGCTTTGGTAGATTTTGAAGTTTTAATCTATAAGAACCTTTATACAATACATTTTCCAAATCAATTTCAGGCTTATATCCAAACTTTATCTCGTTTAATGTATATGCTTCTATTTTCCTTTTTGATGCAAGTTCAAGTCCTTGTAGTTCTAAATTAAACTTAGGGGCAATAATAAGTACCTTCTTAGTGTCAGGAGTTAAAACTGATTCAAATAATTCTTTATAATCATAAACTGATTTTAAATAGAATCTTCTTAAATATTCCAAAGCACTTTTTTCAGTTTCAACTCTTAACTCCATAGTATTAGTATAATCACTAACAGGAGTCTTTTTTGACATTATATCCTTCATAATATTTCTATAAATTCCAGGAATATCAGGCTTTTTATTAAAAATATTATAAAGCTTTAAATCATTAAGTAATATATTTTCAATCTTACGTTCTTGGAACTCTAGTCCTAGTAAATCCGCTATTGCATCTGCTTCATCTCTTGTAAATAGTGATGCGTTATATGATGATTTTGTAAGAAGCACTTCAAATGATTTTTTTGATACATATTTTATATTTAAATACATAGAATTGTGAATTAAAATAATTCCAGTACTTCTATTAGCTGTATTAAATCCAATATCAAATACACTACTATATTTATCCGCAACAGGTCTATCAATCATTCTTCCTTGTATGTATCCCTCTTGTGCATCATCATAGATTGTATATTTATTAGAATCTGAATACATATAGTAATTTTTTGACTTACGTCTTAATTGAACACGTGGGTCTATTAATTTATATGCTGATTTAATAATTTCTATATCATAATCATTTAGTAGTGATGCCTCACTTGGATTTTTTACAAACTCATAATCAAATTTAGCATTCTTCTTAATATATTCAAAGTTTTGATTTTCTAAATAAAAATCTTTATCGGTTTTTTCTTTAAACATAAGATATGATATATCTTTTAATTGAAGGAATATTTCTTCTACATCACGAAGTCTATATTCGGTCTCAATTTCTGGGTCAAGTTCAATCTTAAATCCATTATCAATATATGTAAGTTTATAAGGATCACGTCCTGCATAAATATAAGAACCTTCCTTAGATAAATACTTATATCCACTAAATGATACATCAGCTCTTGATGCATTCTCCTTAATAAAACCATTTATAATAAGTACTCTTCTAATCTCATTTTTATTAATTTTTGAAGCATCCTCAAATTTTGTTGTAAGTGAATAATTTTGGTTTAAATCACGAGCTACAAAATATGACTTATTATCTTTATTAATCTTAACATATGAAGCATCCTTAATTGATTTAAATACTTGATATGAATCAAAGAAACCAGCATTAGTTAATGTAAGGCCTGATTCAATAAATTTTGGGTCATCATAACCAAAATATCCTGCATAATCTAAAATTGGTGTATAAAAGTCCATCGAATAACAAGAGGCATGTGAAATATTTGTAGTAAGTTGAATTTTAACCATATCATTATAAATATTTACATCAAGGTATTTTCTTCCGTTTTCATCTTCAAATACTAAATATCCAAGTTTTCCTTTATTGATAACTACATTTTCATTTGGCTGTGGTTTATAAATTTCTCTTTGAGCAAGCGGGAATCTAATTTCTGGATTATATTCCTCTACTATATCATTTTCCACAACACCTGCAAGTATTTTTCTTTTTCCTTTATCATAATTAAATAAAAATTTAGATATCATATTATGCCTCCATAATTACCATACTATTATATCAAAGATTAAGAAAATAAAAAAGGAGAAAGCGCCTCCTTTTTCATTAATTATTAGAACTTAACAAGTCCATATAATTTCTTACCACGACGAAGTACTATATACTTACCCTCAATTGCCTTAGACTTATCAATTGTATATGTTAAATCTGTAATTTTATCACCATTTACTGATGCCGCATTTGATTGAATAAATTGTCTTGCCTCACGGTTAGATTGCGCAAGACCAGTTTCAGTAAGTGCGTTAATTAAAGGCATTTCTCTTCCTTCAATTGTAGGTACTCCTTCAAATCCCATTTCAATTTCTTTAGCAGTTAAATTCTTAACATTTCCTGAGAATAATGCCTCTGAAATACGTACTGCCTCATCATAAGCTTCCTTACCATGAATAAATGTAATTACTTCACGTGCAAGTGCCTTATGAGCTTCACGAAGTTCAGGATGTTCTTGATTTTTCTTCTCTAATTCTTCTATTTCTTCTTTTGATAAGAAAGTTAAGAATTTAAGATAATCAATTACTTTTTGATCTTCTGAATTAATAAAGAATTGATACATCTCATATGGACTAGTCTTATTAGCATCTAGCCAAATAGCCTTACCATTTGTTTTACCAAATTTAGTTCCATCTGATTTAGTTAGAAGTGGCATAGTAAATCCATATACTTCCTTACCTTCCTTCTTTCTTATGAGATCAATACCTGCAGTAATATTTCCCCATTGATCTTGACCTGCAACCTCTAGTGTTACTCCCTTTTCTTTATTTAAATACCAGAAGTCTAATGCTTGAAGTATCATATATGAGAATTCAGTAAATGTAATTCCTGAATCAAGACGACGTGCAACTATATCCTTTTGAAGCATATTGTTAATATTAAAATATTTCCCATAATCTCTTAAGAAATCAATAATATTAATTTTTGATAACCAATCTCTATTATTTACTACCTCAAATCCAAATAGTTTTTCAGCTTGTGCCTTTAAGCAATTAAAATTATGATCAACTGTTTCATATGTAATCATAGGACGTTCAGCATCTGGTTTAGGATCTCCAATAAGACCAGTTCCTCCTCCTACAAGTAGAATTGGATTATGTCCTGCATCTTTTAATCTTTTAGAGATTAAAAATGATGAGAAATGTCCAATATGAAGTGAATCTCCTGTTGGATCGGTTCCTATATAGAATGTTAAACCACCCTTGTTTAATTTTTCTTTAATTGCGGGATCAGATACATCTTTTATTAATCCTCTCCACTCTAGTTCTTCGTAAATACCCATAATTTTTCTCCTTTTCTTTAAAATAAAAACGTCCTTAAATTCTAAGGACGCTTAATACGTGGTACCACCTTAGTTCAGAATATAATATTCTGCACTCTTAAAAGCTATAACGCGCAACCGTATCGTATAAATATGAATTGTAATTTCAATATATATTTTGATAAGCTTTCACCCTCCGCTTATTCTCTATATTCAAAATATAAATCTACCTTTATTCAAACGATTATTACATTGATTGTCTTCTAATTACACTATATGGTAATAGAATATGTGCTGATTCTTCATCATCAGTATCTTCTGGTGACATAAGTTTTGTAAGTAGTCTCATTGAAACAGCACCTATATCATACACCGGAGTATAGATACATGTCAAGTTTGGTCTTGAAAGTAATGCATATTTTGTATTTTGGAATCCAATTACTGATAGGTCATCAGGAACCTTATGTCCTAAATCTTCCATAACATTCATAAATGATACTGCAATAGAATCACGCACTGATAGTGCAGCATCTACTGGCTTATCTTGGAAGAATTCTTTAAAGTGTGGTGTATTAATATTGACATCACCTGAAGTTCTAAATACCTTTGGCTCTAGTCCTTCTTCCTCCATAGCTTTTACATAACCTGCAATCTTTGGAGTATTTACTGAATATTTACGTACTGTTGCAAGCATATAAATATCCTTCTTACCCTTAGATATAAGTTCTTTTGTAATTTCATATGCAGCCTTAGCGTAATCAACCATTACAGAAGGTAGCACATCAGATTCAAGATATACGTTAGCAAGTACCATCTTAATTTCTGCTTCCTCAACTCTATCTTTAATAATCTTCATTTCATTATCATCAAGCTCATCGTTCATGAAAATAATTCCATCAACTTGTTCGGCTATAACATTTCTAATAGATTCTTCAATGTCAACATCTCCTGCCATTGAGAATAATTTAATGGAATAATTATATTTCTTCGCAATATCAATAATTCCACCAAGAAGTTGAGATGTCGCAGCTCTAGTAACGTCAGAAAGGACAATTCCTACAGTTGTAGTCTTCTTTGATGCAAGTCCTCTTGCGATAGCATTAGGATGATATCCTAATTCCTTAATTACTGCTTCTACCTTTTCTCTTGTGTCCTTATTAACCTTATTAGGGTTATTAAGTACCCTTGAAACTGTAGCAAGCGATACTTTAGCTTTACCAGCTACATCGTAAATAGTAACTCTTGACATATATCTTCAACCTCCATTAAAAACAACATAATCTAAAAAAATTATAACATTTATTGAAAGCACTTTCAATATTTATTTTCATATTTTTTCATAAAATTAAAATGGCACTTTGCATATGCAAAAATGCCATCCATTTTTATATTAATTCAAGGCATACTTTAAGCCTATTACAAGCATCCTCTACGTTAGATTTTGATGTTGCGAGATTAATTCTTACAAAGTTTGCGCCATTTCCTCCATACGCTTTTCCAGATGATATATAAAGTCCTGTTTTCTTACGAAGAAAAATAGTAAATCTATCAGAATCCATATTAAGCTCACTAATATCTATCCATAAAAGATATAAGGCATCAGATTTTACCACCTTAAGTCGTGGACAATTTTTTTCTATAAAATCTATAACATATTGTTTATTTTCATAAACGTATTGATTCATTTCCAAAAGCCAATCTCTTGAATCATTTAAGGCCGCAATATGTGCTTCACAACAGAAGAAATTATTTTCACCACATTCATCTGTGTTAATTCCTCTCCATACAGTATATCTTAAATCTTTATCTACTACTACAGCAATCGAGGCATGAAGTCCTGCGATATTAAAGCTTTTAGAAGCTGAGGCAAGCATTATTACATTCTTCTCGCTTCCCTTAACTTTAAGAAATGGAGTATAACTCTTACCTGGTGTCATAATATCACAATGAATTTCATCAGATATTATTATTACATTATATTTTATGGCTAAATCAAGAATTCTTTGAAGTTCTTCATAGCTCCATACATTACCACATGGGTTATGAGGATTACAAAATATTAAAAGTTTAGTTTTAGGGTCTGCAAATTTTTTCTCTAAATCTTGCCAATCAATAGAATACTTTTCTTTATAATATATTAAATTTGATTCAAGCACATTTCTATGATTATTCTTTATTGAATTATAGAATATATTATAGACAGGGGATAATAAGACAACATTATCACCAACCAAAGTTGTAGAACGTACAATAGATGAAATTGATGGTACAACTCCAGTTGAAAAAATCATCCATGAAGTCTTTAAGGATAATTGATGCATATCCTTAAAGAATTTTTTATAAGCTATAAAATAATCATCTGGAACATTTGAATATCCATAAGCCATAATTTCTGCTTTACTAGTGATCGCATCTTTAATAGGAGTCGCTACTTTAAAATCCATATCTGCAACCCACATGGGAAGTTCACACGGGCTCACATCCCACTTAAGAGATGAAGTATTTCTTCTCTCTTGTATTTCATCAAAATTATACATTTTTACTTTACCTCAATCTTTGTTTTCTTTGGGTCAATTAAAGTATCATCTAAAATAATTTCCCCAACACCTTTTGTGCTAATTTCTCCCTCAATTGGATTTTTAATACTATCTACTTTTGAATCAATAGTAGCTTTTACTTTTGAGAATTCAAAACATAAGTTTGTGTTAAGAAGTTTACAATTTTCCATTGTAATACCATCCATATAACACATACCCTGTTCTGAATCTATTGTACAATTTACAAACTTAATATTTTTTGAATTCCATCCTAAATATTCACCTATAATTGTTGAATCATAAACTACTACATTCTCGCAATTCCAAAATGCATCTTTAGACATAATTCTTGCGTTTCTTATAACTACATTCTTACTTCCATCAAGTAGGTAGTCACCATTATGACAAAAGTCTTTTATTTCTACATTCTCACAATTCATCATTAAATATTTACCAGCAGTTGAAACAGACTCTAATTTAATATTTTTACAATTCCAGAATGTTTCCTCAGCATTTGGAATAGACACATTTTTAAGAGTTATATCAGTTGATCTTCTAAAAGTTTTTGGTACTGCGATTGTAGAATCTTCAAACAAAATATTTGATGTATACCATACACCTGAACGTGCAAGTTCTATAAATGTTACATTTTTACAATATATATTCTTTGAATACCATAGTGGATATTTCCATTTAAAAATAGAATTATAAATTTTTAAATCACTTGATTCCTTTAAAGGAGATTCACCATCATCAAACGTAGTATCTATAATGGTCGCATTATGAGTGTTATATAACGCTCTTTCTCCAGTTAAATATTTTTGTCTAATTTCCATAATTTACCTTCCTAGTTCTTATATTGTGATAAATATAGGTTATAATATAATCCTTTTTGATTCATTAAATCATTATGAGATCCTTGTTCTTCTATTTTACCATTATTTATTACAAATATCCTACTAGCATGCTTAATAGTTGATAGTCTATGAGCTACAATTATCATAGTTCTTCCTTTTTCAAGTTCTAGTATTCCATTTTGAATATCAGCTTCTGTAAGTGTATCTATATTTGCGGTTGCCTCATCAAGTATCATCATCTTAGGGTTTAATGCCATTGCACGAGTAAAAGATAATAGTTGACGCTGTCCCTGTGATAAATTCATACCATTTTCTTGAATCTTAGTATTAAACTTATCTTTTAAGCTATCGATCATCTTATATGCTGATACCTTCTTTGCAGCCTCAATGCACATATCATCAGTTATACTATAATCAAATAATCTAATATTATCCATAACCGTTCCACTAAATAAGTGTACATCTTGAAGCATCATACCAATATTCTTTCTTAAAGTATCAATATTAATATCTAATATATTTATATCATCAATTAATATTTCACCAGACTCTATATCATAGTTTCTTTCAATAAGATTTATTATTGTAGACTTTCCACCACCTGTAGGACCTACAAGCGCAATTGTCTCACCTGGATTTATTACAAATGAAACATTTTCTAATATATATCTTGTATCTTTATTGTATCTAAAATATACATTTTTAAATTCAATCTTACCTTTAAAATCATTTAACTCATAACTACCACTATTTACTATAGTTGGCTTAATATCTAACAATATAAATATTTTCTCACATGATGATAATGATTCTTCAAAAGTATTAAGTAATTCCGCAATATCTACAATTGGATCATAATAATATGAAATATATGTATAGAAGGCAACTATTACACCAGCTGATATTGTGCCTTCCATAGCTTCAATACCACCAAAATATAATACTACAAGTACAGATATTAAATATATTGAATAAATAAGTGGTCTAAAGATTGCGAATACAGACATTTGAAGCATATTACTCTTAAGTACTTTATCATTCTTTTCTTTTAATTTAAGTCTTTCCTTATTCTCTGTAGAATATGCCTTTATTACTCTTATTCCATTAATTGATTCAGATAGGAAAGTATTCATATCAGTTTGATCATTTCTTACTTTTCTATACATAACTTTAGAGAAATGAGCAAATAAAGCTGTAAATATTAATAATAGTGGTGTAAACAATATTACCCATAAGAATAATTTTATAGAGATTAAAGCCATTATAACCATCGCAAGAATAGAGGTAATAATATCACGTACCATATTTAATATTGTTTGAGTAAATAGTTCATTTAATGTAAGTGTATCTGATGTTATACGAGTAACCATCTTACCTGTAGGAATTGATGTGAATTCCTTATGAGATAAAGATAGTGTATGAATAAATATATCTTCACGAACCCTATATACTATTTTTTGACCAATATGCATTAATATAATACGTTCAAATAATAACAATATAAGTGATATTACAACTGATACTATTATATATAATGCTGTATTTAACCAAATACCATTTAAATCAATATCACCCTTTGTAAGGTCATCTATAGCATTTGATAACATCATAGGACCTATCATTTCAGTCGCAACTGCAAAGAATCCTAGCACTAGCGCTAAAATATATAATCCTTTATAAGGCTTAACATATTTGAATAGACGTCCTATTACATCTCTTCTTTTCATCTTTTTTTCGTTATTCTGCATCAAAATCACCTCCATCTAATGATTGAAGTGAATTGATTTCACTATAAGATTTAGAACTCTCTAAAAGTTCTTCATGTGTTCCAATAGCTTCTATTTCACCGCTATTTAATACTACAATCTTTGAGGCATTCTTTATTGAAGAAATTCTATTTGAAGATAGAATTGTAATCTTATCTTTTCTTACCTCTTTAATCATATGAATAATATCTTTTTCAGTTTTCGCATCAACTGCTGAAAGCGAATCATCAAGTATTAAAATATTAGGATTTTGATATAAGGCACGAGAAATCGCAAGTCTTTCTTTCTGTCCTCCAGAAATTGTTACTCCTCTTTCTCCTAATACTGTATCAAAACCATTATCAAATTTTAATACAGAATCATAAACGTTTGCACTCTTTGTTGATTCATATACCTTATTAATATCAATATTCTCTTTTTCACTAAATGAAACATTATTAATAATTGAATCACTAAATAAGAAATTCTCTTGGTCAACATAACCTATTGTATTGCGAACATTTTTAATCTTTATTTTCATGATATCATTACCATCAAGATAAATCATACCATCCCCTAGATTATAAAATCTTAAAAGTAAATCAAATATTGATGATTTTCCAGATCCAGTATGACCAATAAAGCCAATAAATTCACCTTTATTAATAGTTAAATTAATATTCTTTAATACAGGTTTTGCTGGATCATCAGGGTATGCAAAAGACAAGTTTTTAAACTCTATCTTTTCACCTTTTAATAAAACATCTTGTGCGTCCGCCCTATCATACACTTTTAAGTCTTCATCAAAAAGTTTATTTATACGCTTAGATGCGGCTTTTGCTTGACTTCTCATATCAATAAGACGAGAAATCGCAAACATTGGCCATGTAATAATTACAAAATATGAAAAGAATACTGAAAGATCTCCAGGACTAAAAGTTCCTACATTATCTACTTTATATTTATAGGCTAAATATCCTCCATATCCTATAATAATTCCACCTAAAGACCATACTAAAAGTTCTGATAAAATATTAAGCAAAATTGATAATTTATTAAATGCCATATTCTTATCATAATTATTTTTATTAATCTTATGAAATCTTTTTAATTCTAATCCTTCTCTTACAAAAGCTTTTATTACAAACAATCCTCTAAATGTCTCTTCACTATATGAAGATAGTTCATCATAAGCTTTTTGATTTTCTAAGAACTTAAGGTTCATATAATGTCCTATAATTCCTGAAATTATCGCAATTAAAAGCAACGGAATCATAGAAAGTAGGGCTAATGGTAAGTTTAATCTTGTCATTCTATAGAATGTATATATTCCAAGGAAGGAAGCATCTACAAGCATTAATGTACCACTACCAAACCACTGTCTTATAACACGAGCATCTGATGTAAAATATGATAAAATATTTCCACTCTTATTCATAACATAATATTCTAAGGGAAGTTCAACCACTTTATCATACATTTTTTTCTTCAAATCATGTTCAATAAGATGTGATACACCAATTATTGCGGCACGCCATAAAAATCTACCTATAGCCATTACAATAATTATTATAATCATATCACCTGCAAAATCTTTTAAATCAGATTTTGTAAGAGTATTAAGATCAAGTCTATCTATTACAATACCTACAATTTTAGGTACTCTTAATTGGTAAATATCAACTAAAACAAGTGCAAACGCACCTATAATAAACATATATATGTATTTAAGATAATAAAAATTAAGCCTTTTACCCATATATATTTCTCCTTCGACATTAAAGATTATATCATTTTTAAGATATTATCTTAAATAATATGCATAAGTAAAAAGGAAGCTTATTAGGCTTCCTCATCATGTTTAATATTTAAGCTTGAAATAACTTCATTCATATGATTTCCGTATTCTAGTGCTTCATCATATTTGAATATTAATTCAGGCATCTTACGTGCTTTAATTTTCTTTGCAAGTTCCATTCTTAAGTATCCTTTAGAATGTTCTAATGCTTCTGAAACTTGTTTGCGTTCGCCTTTGAAAAAACAAGTATAGAAAATAGTCATATAAGATAAATCATTTGTAATTCTAATTTCAGTTATTGTTACATTTCTAAGCTTTCTATCCTTAGTATCGTTTTGTAATATTAATGCAAGTTCTCTAAGTGATAAGCTTTCTAATCTCTTTAAAGAAACTCCTGCCATTATCTCTTAATCTCCTTCATTATTGATGTCTCAATAATATCTCCTTCTTTAATATCATTGAAATTTTCAATAGAAAGACCGCATTCATATCCTTCTTTAACTGATTTAACATCATCTTTAAAACGACGCAAAGATTGAAGTTTTCCTTCGTAAACTACAATACCATCACGAATTACACGACATAGTGAATCTCTTTGTACTTCACCAGATGATACATAACATCCAGCTATTGTACCAACCTTAGAAATCTTAAATGTTTCTCTTATTTCACATTGTCCTGTAACAACTTCTTCAAATTCAGGGTCTAGCATACCATTCATGGCTGCCTCAATATCTTCAAGTAGCTTATAAATAATATTATATAATCTTATTTCTACCCCTTGTGTTTCAGCTGATTGTCTAACTTGTGCAGTAGGACGAACATTAAATCCAATAATAATTGCCCTAGATGCTTGTGCAAGTGTTACATCAGTATCTGTAATTGCACCTACTGAACAACGAATTATATTAAGCTTAATAGGATCTACTTTTAATTGTTCAAGTGATGAACGAAGTGCTTCTACAGAACCTTGAACGTCACCCTTTACAATTAAGTTAAGTTCCTTATTGTCATCTTTATCAGCAAATAGTTCTTCTAAAGATACTGCCTTATTAGCGTTATTTTGATCTTTTGTTTTCGCTTTACGCTCATCTGCAATTTGACGAGCAGTACGTTCATCTGATAATGCCATGAACTTATCACCAGCAAATGGGACATCTTCAAGTCCTGTTACTTGTACTGCAAAAGATGGAGTAGCCTCATCATATTTAATATGGTGATCATCTTCCATTGTACGAACACGACCATATGTATCTCCTACTACTACGTAGTCTCCTACTTTTAATGTACCATTTTGTACAATAAATGTCGCAACTGGTCCCTTACCTCTGTCTAATTGTGCTTCAAGAACTGAACCTGTCGCAAGTCTATTAGGATTTGCCTTTAATTCCATTAATTCAGCTTGAAGATTAATCATATCAAGTAAGTTATCAACACCAGTACCTTTAAGGGCACTAATTTCAACAAATGTTGTATCTCCACCCCATTCAGATGGTACTACACCTTCATGAGTTAATTCTTCCATAACTCTATTCTTGTTAGCTGTTGGCTTATCAATCTTATTTACCGCAACAATAATAGGACACTTTGCAGCCTTTGCATGCTCAATAGCTTCCTTTGTTTGTGGCATTACACCATCATCTGCTGCGACAACTAATACAACAATATCAGTAACTTGCGCTCCACGTGCACGCATTTCAGTAAACGCTGCATGTCCTGGAGTATCAATGAAAGTAATCTTCTTACCTTTTTCCTCTACTTGGTAGGCTCCAATATGTTGTGTAATTCCTCCAGCTTCTCCAGCTGCAATTTTTGATGTACGAATGTAATCAAGAAGTGTAGTTTTACCATGGTCAACATGTCCCATAATTGTTACTACTGCTGGACGTGCTATTAAATCTTTTTCATCATCTTCGATTTTGAACTCATCAAATCTTGTTGCGTCAGTTACAACCTCATCCTTTAATTCATATCCAAAATCCATACATAGAAGTTCAATAGTCTCTCTATCTATAGTTTGGTTTTGATTGGCCATAACACCAAGCCCCATTAACTTCATTACAACTTTGGCAACAGGCACATTTATTCCTTGTGCAACCTCACCTACTGTCATACCTTCTTTATAAATTAATATTCCATCTTTCGCTTTATTAGCATCAACTGCAGGAATATTTGAAGTTCTTTGTTCTTTTTTATCTTTTGATTTTTTAAAATTCTTAGCCAAAATCTCACCTTATTTCTTTAAAATTTTTGCGAGTCCTTCGTCCAACACACCTATAACCTTTCTAGATTCAACACCTAATGCCATAGATAACTCCTCTGAACGATAGGAATCTATAATATCTACATTATAAAACGCCGCTTTATCATGTACATTCTTATTGGCAACTGCACCTATATCGCTTGCTACAAAGATAAGGTAACATTTACCCTTACGTACATTTTCAAGTACTAATTCTTCACCATATACTAGCTTTCTTGCTCTTGCACAAAGTCCTAATGTTTTTAATCTATTCTCCACAAACAATGCCCATTAATTCATCATAGATTTCATCTGGTACTGCTACTTCAAGTTTTTTATCTAAAGCCTTAGTTGACTTAGCTTTTAATACTACATCCTTACTTTTCTTAAGATATGCTCCTCTACCATTAGCTTTTCCTTTTAAATCTACAATTACCTTACCTTCTGGAGTTCTTACAACTCTAATAAGGTCTCTTTTCTCACAAGTCTCGTGAGAAACAACACATGTTCTTAAAACTTGCTTTTGTGTCTTCATTATTGTTTATCAAATAATAAGTCATTAAGAAGACCTTCAGAATAAGCCTGATTTGTAGGCTTAATGTCAATCTTCCATCCTGATGACATAACTGCAAGTCTAACATTTTGACCTGCTTTTCCGATAGCAAGACTTAATTGATCATCTGGTACAATGGCAAGTGATGTTTTAGTTTTAGGATCAATGTTTAATACTTTTGTTACATGAGCTGGTTGTAATGAATTTGCAATAAGCTCTTCAGGGTTTTCGCTCCACTTATATAAGTCAATCTTTTCACCGTTAAGGCCTGAAACTACTTCCTTAATACGTTCTCCACCTTGTCCTACACAAGCTCCAAGTGCATCAACCTTTGGATCATTTGAATATATTGCAATCTTACATCTATCTCCAGCATCACGAGCGATACCCTTAATTTCAACAATACCATCCTTAATTTCAGAAATAGTATTTTCAAGAAGACGAATAACAAGGTTCTTATCAGAACGAGATACTACAATCTTTGGTCCCTTTGTACCCTCTTCTACTCTTTTAACATAAACTTTAATTCTATCTCCTGCAACGAACTTATCATTCTTTAATAGTTCAGCCTTAGGTAAAACTGTAGTAATTCCTTGACCTACTGCTAAAACTAAGAATTTATCATTAACATCCAAAACATCAGCAGTAATCATTTCATCAACAAATTTTTGGAAATATTCATATGCCTTAGCACGCTCTACTGACTTAATATCAGAACCAAATGTTGATTTAGCAGATCTTGCAGTTTGTCTTGAAAATTGCTTAGGATTTACAGGGGTTTCAAGAATATCTCCAACCTTAGCTGATGCTTTAATTTTCTTTGCATCCTCTAGTAAGATTTCAGTAATTTCCTCTTCTCCATCTTCTAGTCCAGCTTCACTATATGCCTCTACTACTTTCTCAACAGTATAAACCTTAATTTCATTTTTGTTTGGATCAAATTCAACTCTTGCAGTCTTTCCTGTTTCCTTTTGAGTTGCCTTTTTAATTGAGATTGCAAATGAATCTAAAACTTGTTCAATATCAAGATCTTTTTCTTGTGCATACTCCTCAATTTGTTTAAAAAATTCCTTAGATACCATTTTTGTGTCCTCCTAAATTTTTACGGATAATCTAATTTGTTTTATATCACTATAATTAACATCAATATTCTTTATTCTACCTTTAATGTTAATTTTAATGCTAAGAATATCATTATCGAAGGAATTTAAATATCCTTCATAAATATCGGTTGGTGTTTTTACATAAATGTATTCACCAATTGCCTCAATTATTTCTTCCTTATTTCTAAGGTCATGTTCAGCACCAGGAGATGAAACCTCTAACATGTATTCACCCATGTCAGAATCAATTTCATCAAGTTTCTCTGATAAATAATCATTAGCTAAAGCTAGTGTGTCAGTATCAATACCACCTTTTTTATCAAGAAATACTTGTAAAATCTTATAACCATACTCCTTTGTAAATTTAACATCATATAGTTTAAGATCGTGTGCTTCTACATAGGGCTTTAATATTTCTCTTACTTTTTCTAAATCCATATTAAGCCTCCTTAAAGTAATTAAAAGGTGAGTCAATACTCACCAATTACTTCTATGCAAATAGTATATTACAATTTCATATTAATTGCAAGATAAAATTTTCATTTTAGTTTTCTATGTTAATTGAAATTTTAAATTCCTGTGAGTTTATATATTGCATGACTAAATTCTTATATATGTTATAATGAAATTGGT
>CAZJAM010000035.1:0-14730 GCA_964544095.1 uncultured Anaeroplasmataceae bacterium
TTTAAGTTAACTCTCCTCGGTCCACCCAATAATAATAATAATAGGCTTTGTCAAGGGTTAAACATAAAATTATTTAAATAAAATTATCTTGATATTTTTTAATTATACATATGTATATTTATTTCCTGAATTATCGCTTTTCTTTTGTACAATTTAAATAAAAAAACTAATTATAACCAATTTTCATACACTAATTTTAAAAAGGAAAAAGGATTGACAACAAAATCATATGTCAATCCTTTTAATAAGTAATATGTTATTATTATGTTTTACTTATCTAAAACTAATACATCTACTAAAGATGCAGCTGCATTTACAATTGCGATAATTGCTGGAACGATAGCTCCTGCAAGCAATGATAAGTTAAGATCACTTGTCTTAACATCATCAATACTAATCATTAATCCTGTAGTTCCACAGAATAAGAATATTGCGGTAACTATTGATGCTGCTACAATAATGAAATTAAATAATTTAGACAACTTTGGTAAGAAAATCTTTAATAATGCTAAAACTACAACTGCAGCTAATAGTATTACAACCATTATTCCACCAAATGTTGCGTTAAATCCATCTTCTTTTCCTAAGAATGCCTCAAATCCAGTATATTCAACAGTAACGTTTTTATTTACCAAATTGTCTACAAAGCTAATCCCGCTATTTAGCTCCCATTTGATTGCTTTTGCGAATAACATGCAGAATGCAACAATTCCTAAAACTACTTGTGCTAACGCAACTATTGAACTAATTCCAATACCTTTTTTCTTTGCCATAATATATATGCTCCTCTCTTTAAGATAGTTTAATTATACAACTTTATAACTAAATAGGCTAGCCTTATAGCTTAAAAAAATTAAAAAGGACACTTCTTAAAGAAGTGTCCATAAGAGTTTATTTTTTTCTATTAAATATAGTATCAAGTACACCAAGTACTACATTCGCAAGACAGCATAATGCCGCAATAATTGATGCACTACCTATTGAAAGACCTTTTGATACTACTTCATAAATACTCTTTCCTGTAAGTGTTGCGTATGAATTGATAGTTGCTGAATTTTCAGTATCAAACTCAATAGCGAACTTTTGTGTACATACAAGCAACATTATTCCAGCTGCAAGAGCTGCTAAAACTAAAAGTCCTGCTAAAATATCTCCACCACTTCCTGGTGATATTACTCTTACAAGAGCTAATATAGCTGTTAATGCCAAGCAAGCTAATAAAGCCATTCCTACAGTAGACATTTTAAAGTTAAGAAGGTTATCTTTATTAGTCTTACCTAAGAAATATTCAAGTCCACTAAATTCTTCTTTTATACTATCTCCTCCCAAAGTAGATGAAATAGTACTTATAGTTTCATTATCCCAAACTGCAACTACTCCAAATAAAACCATAACGATTGCGGCAGCTGAAATTAAAAACATAATTAACGCAAATAATTTTCTAATCATTTTATCTATCCTCCATGTAATTTCATTATAACATTTTACATTATGTTTTTACACTAAAAATTATAATTTATTAAACAAAAAGACCACCGAAGTGGTCCTTATGTTATTCAAGCTCGAAAGCTCCTGTATATAATTGATAATATACTCCCTTAGCTTTAATTAAATCATCGTGGTCTCCACGTTCAATAATTCTTCCGTGGTCTAATACCATAATAGCATTTGCGTTTTGAACTGTTGAAAGTCTATGGGCAATAACGAATGTTGTTCTTCCATTCATTAATTGATCCATTCCTTTTTGAACTAAAAGTTCAGTACGAGTATCAATTGATGATGTTGCCTCATCAAGAATCATAACTGGTGCATCTGCAACTGCTGCACGTGCAATTGATATTAATTGACGTTGTCCTTGAGATAATTGTGATCCATTTCCTGAAAGTTCTGTATCAAATCCATTAGGTAGACGTGTTATAAAGTCATAAGCATTCGCTATCTTTGCAGCTTTTATTATTTCTTCATCAGTTGCGTCAAGCTTACCATATCTAATATTATCTTTTACAGTACCTGTAAATAAGTTTGTATCTTGTAATACAATTCCTATAGATCTACGAAGGTCTCCCTTTTTAATCTTATTAATATTTATACCATCATAACGAATCTTACCATCCGCAAGGTCATAGAATCTATTAATTAAGTTAGTTATTGTAGTTTTTCCTGCACCTGTTGCGCCTACAAAGGCAATCTTTTGTCCTGGTTTACCATAAAGTGTTACATCATGAAGTACAATCTTATCAGGATAATATCCGAAATCTACATCGAAGAATCTAATATCACCTTTAAGAGGTGTATATGTAATAGTTCCATCGGCTTGATGTGGATGTTTCCATGCCCATTGACCAGTATGTTCTTCAGCCTCAGTTACAGTACCATCTTCTGCAATATGAGCATTTACAAGTGTTACATAACCATCATCTGCTTCTGGTTCTTGATCCATAAGTTCAAATATTCTATCAGCTCCTGCAAGACCCATTACAACTGAGTTTATTTGCATTGATATTTGGTTAAATGAGTTTGCAAATTGTCTTGCCATTCCAAGGAATGATACTGCAGTACCTATTGTAAGAGTAGTAATTCCATCCTTAATAGCACTAATAGATATATTTTTAACATTAAGTGTTACAAGTACAACTCCTACAATTGCGCAAATTACATATAATAAATTACCTATATTATGAATAATTGGTCCTAGCATATTTGCATATGCATTAGCTTTAAATGAATCATCATTTAATTGTTCATTTAAAACCTCAAAATCAGCTTTACTTTGTTCTTCATGACAGAATACTTTTACAACCTTTTGACCATTCATCATTTCTTGAATAAATCCTTCACATGTAGCGACAGATTTTTGTTGTTGCATAAAGTATTTTGCACTTCCACCACCAATTTTCTTAGTAACACCTAAGATTAGGAATGTCGCTAAGACAATAAGTAGTGTTAACCATAATGAATACCAACACATCATACAGAATAACATAGTAACTGTAAGAAGAGTTGAAATTGTTTGAGGAATTGATTGTGAAATCAATTGTCTAATCGCATCAACGTCATTAGTATATGTTGACATTATATCTCCATGAGCGTGTCTATCGAAATATGAAATAGGTAGTTTTTCCATCTTACTGAACAAATCAACACGTAATTTATATAAGAATCCTTGTGTCATTTCCGCAAGTAATTGTGCTTGAAGAACTGATGAGAATATAGCGGCTCCATAAATAGCTCCAAGTGTTATTATAAGTCTCTTTAATTCACCTTTTACTGCAGAAAAACCTTCTTTAATTCCTGCATAAATAACATCATCAATTACTTTTTGCATAAATACTGATGCCGCAATTGAACCAATAGCGATAATTATAATTGTAAAGAATAATAATATAATATGAACAGGATATGTACGGAATAAATATGACATAGTACGTCCTAAAGTTTTCTTTTTATTAAATTTTCTTGTAGGTTTTCTAAATGGTTTTGGCATATTTATTCACCATCCTTTGAAGAAGCTTTATTTTGTGTAGTATAAACTTCTCTATAAATTTCATTTGTTTTGAGTAACTCTTCATGAGTACCAATGGCATTTATTTTACCACCATCCATAACAATAATTTTATCAGCTTGTTCTATTGATGATACACGCTGTGCAATTATAATTTTTGTAGTTGAAGGGATAAAATCTTTAAGTCCTTGACGAATTATCGCATCAGTTTTAGTATCTACTGCTGATGTTGAATCATCTAATATAAGAACTTTTGGATTCTTAAGTAATGCTCTTGCGATACAAAGACGTTGTCTTTGACCTCCTGAAACGTTAGTTCCACCTTGTTCAATATGAGTATCATATCCATCAGGGAATTGAGAGACAAATTCATCAGCGCAAGCAAGCTTTGATGCAGCTATTATTTCTTCATCAGTTGCATCTGGATTTCCCCATTTTAAGTTTTCCTTAATGCTTCCTGAGAATAACATATTCTTTTGAAGTACTACCGCAACATTATTTCTTAATACTTCAAGATCATACTTTCTTACATCTACTCCACCAACTAAAACACTACCATCACTAACATCATAAAGACGAGAGATTAGATTTACAAGTGATGTTTTAGATGAACCTGTTCCTCCTAAAATACCAATTGTCTCTCCACTCTTAATAGAAAGATTAATATCAGATAATGCATATTTTTGAGCATCTTTTTTATATTTAAATGAAACATTATTAAACTCAATTGAACCATCCTTCACTTCCATAACTGGATTTTCTGGATTAGTTATTGTAGGTTTTTCTAATAATACTTCTTTAATTCTTCTTCCTGATTCAATAGACATTGTAATCATTACAATAACCATTTGTAACATCATTAAAGCCATTAAAGATTGGAAGCCATATGTTGAAAGTGATTGGAATTCACCAACAGATATTTTATTAAATACATATACTGTTTCTCCATTAACAACATCTGCTCTTGAATTATTTACAATAATTACAGAACCAACAACTAAAATAACCATCATTAAAATATCAACTGCCGCAGTCATTGCAGGATTTGATATTCCAATAATTCTTTCAGCAAAAGTAAATTTCTTCTTTAAATTATTTGCCGCTTTATCAAACTTATTGATTTCATAATCTTCACGTACAAATGATTTTACAACTCTTATTCCTTCAACATTTTCCTCAATAGACTCATTTAATGCGTCATATTGTTTAAATATCTTATTAAATATCTTTGTTGCGCTAAATACTATTGTACATACAACAAGTGCAAGTATTAACATAATTATTAAGAAATAATTTGCGATTTGTGGGTTTAAGTAATAGCACATACTTATTGAAAATATTATCATAAGAGGTGAACGGAATGCTGTACGAATAATCATCATGTATGCGTTTTGAACGTTTGTAACATCTGTTGTCATACGTGTTACAAGTGATGATGATTGGAATTTATCAATATTTGCGAATGAGAAATTACAAATACTTTCATACATATCCTTTCTTAAATTTTTAGCAAAACCAGAGGAAGCCTTACTACAGAAATATCCTGATAAAGCTCCAAAGCCTAATGACGCCATAGCCATTATTACTAATACTATAGAATATATAATAAGCATTTTAGTATTTGAACTATTCATTTGGTTTACAAGTTTTGAAGTAAAAAATGGTAATATACATTCCATTAAAACTTCAAGTGTAATAAACACAATTGAAAGTATTGATGCCATTTTATATTCTCTTATACTTTTCATTAAAGTTTTCATTTTAATTCTCCTTTACATTTTTTAATATTCTTTTTAGATATAAAATAAGTTCGGCTTTTTCATCTTCAGTAAAATCTTTAAATATACTTTCCTCACCTTTTATACATCTAGATTTAACTACTTCTTGAAGTTCATATGATTTAGGGCAAAGTGTTAAAAATTTATATCTCGAATCATCTTTTAAAGCTGTTCTTTTAATAAACCCATTAGACTCAAGTCTTGCGATCAGTCCTGAAGCGGTAGCTGCAGAAATTTCAAGTTCTTTTTCAATATCTTTTTGAAAAACCATTTTATCTTCATTTGCAGATAAAAACATAATTATTTGAAATTGAGTATGAGTTATATTATATTCTTTAATATCATTATTTTTCTTTCTATCTAATTCTTTTTTTATTAAAGATATCCAATATCCTGCATGATTAATCTTATTTTCTTTATAATCATCCACTATATCACCACCAATTAGTTAGCCCACTAACTATTATACGCAAAAGAGGGGCAATGTCAACAATTTTACAACAAAAAAATCGCCTTTTTTGGCGATGTTTTTTTTATTAATTTTTGTGAGCGTTTTCATTGGTTTCTTCATCATCAAAATTATATTCTATATCTTTTTTTACACTATATTTTTCATATAATACTTTTAATCTTTTATGAACCGGTATAGTTACACCTACTACTATTAATGATAGAAGCAAATTAAAAGGTATTACCGCAAACATTATATAATAGAACATGAATGTTTTAGAAGTTACAGCAGTTGTATCGATTAAACCAAATGATATTAAATGCACTGGCTTTGATATCATATTTGCGAGTGCCTCATTATCAATGTGCCAATATGATTTATAAAAAGGTATATTAATAAACATATTAGTAAATATTCCAGCCAAAACCCATGATACTATTACAAGAATAAATGAATACATAGTTTTATGTTTTAAATTTGTATAATTATACATAATTCCTGCAGGAATACATGTAGCAGCACCTATTAAAACGTCAGCAAACTCTCCTACATAACCTGTAGATGTACCAATTGTCATAATTTTAATAAAAAATCTTATTATTACAGAAACCAGTCCATCCCATGGTCCCATCATAAATGTGCAAATAATTACTGGAATCATAGATAAATTAATATCTAAAAATGATGGGAAAATAGCTAAATTAAATTTTACAAGCAAATAAAGAATTGAAGTTATTGCCGCAAAAGAGGCATCAACCGATATTCTTAAAATAGCTTTTCTTGTATCAATTTCTTTTTTCATAATATCAATCCACCTTTAAATAATAAAGGGAGCCTTTAGGGCTCCCATTAATGGTATAGGAAAATATTTAAATAAATATTCTTCTTCCATCTAGACTTTACTATCGGTATAGGAATTACACCTATTCATGCGTAATGCTCGCGGACTTTACCGCCGGTCGGGAATTTCACCCTGCCCTGAAGTATAAAAATTAATACAACAATATAGTAGTATAAAAGATATGTTTTGTCAAACCAAAAGCCAATTTAATTATAAAGGATAATAGATTTATTCAAAATTCTTTATAATAAGAGGAGCTAAATAAATAGGTTTTAATTCTAACATTTCATCATTAGAAATATCATTTTGAGAAAATAATATTCTTCTAGAAATTTTAGAGGAATATTTTTTTGAAAATTCATTAATTGATTTATGATTTTTCACATTTGAAGATTTAACTTCAATCGGAACTAATTTATTGTTATCTGTTAACAAAAAATCAATTTCATAAACTTTAGTAGTTTCTTCAGTTTTAAAAGTTGTGTAGTATAATTCTCTATCATTTGATTTAATAATTTGAGCCATTGCGTTTTCGTATAAATAGCCTAAATTAACATCTAATTTATTGGATAATAATTTTTTATAAATATCTTCATTAGTAGAAGATTTATCATTAAATAACATTGTAATAAACAACCCAATATCGGATAAATATAATTTAAAATTAGTAATGTCTTTAGTGCCATTTAATGATATTTGCGGATCATTTACTTTATAACAAGGTAATACTGTTTTAGAATTTATTAAGTCAAATATAAATTCTAAATCTTTTTTTGAGATTTTCTTATTTGTTACTTTGCTTATATAGAATTTATTATTATTTGCAAGTTGAGAAGGTATAGAATTATATAATGCAGAAAGTCTACCACTAGGGTCTATTCTATAAAAATCATCTGAATATAATTTTATAATTTCTCTTTTAATCTCATCTACTTTTGAAAAATTCTTTTCACTTATAAACGCATCTACAGCTTGAGGCATTCCACCTACAGCCATATAAGTTCTAAAATCTTTCATTAATTTTCTATTAACTGCTTGTCCTACTGATTTATTATAATTGTAAATGTTTATAATATTTTCATAATTATATCCACATGCCCAAGAAAATTCTTCATAGTCCATTGGATAGACATCAATCTTATGCTCTTCAGAAGGTATTAAAATATTCTTAACATTTTTCTTAATAGAAATTAATGAACCTGTTTCTATATAATCATATCTACCATCTTTAACAAGATGTTTAATAGCTTGCCTAACTTTTGGTGCAAATTGTATTTCATCAAAAATTATAACTGATTCTCCTTTTATAAGTGTTACACCTTCAACTGCTTGTAATCTCATAAAGAAAAAATCTAAATTATTTATATCTTCAAATACTTCAGCTTCTTCTTTGGTAAGTTTAGAAAAATCTATTAAAATATATGATTTATAATTATTTTTTGCAAATTCGGTCGCAATAGTTGATTTGCCAACACGTCTTGCACCCTCTAACAATGCAGCATATTTGCCAGCCATATTTTGTTTCCATTCAACCAATTTAAAATAAGCTTTTCGTTTAAACATATGCAACACCTCAACTATATTTTAACATAGTTATCCATTTTTTCAATATCACAAAATGCAAATATCGCCATTTTTTCGACATCTCAAAATGCAAATATCGCCATTTTTTCGGCATCACAAAGCAGAAATATCGCCATTTTTTCGGCATAGCCCCGGTTTTTAACCAATTTCAAGCGATTTTTCTAGTATTAATAACAAAACAAGGTGAACACATAAGTATGCCAAATAAGCTTTAGCTACTTCAGTTGTTCACCTTATTATAAATTACTTAATTATTAATGATTTAGAAGTCATATCTTCTGGTATTTCAAGTTCTAATAAGTCTAATAATGTTGGGCACACATCAGATAATATACCAGACTTGCGAAGCTTTACAGATTTATCAGTTACAACAAGAGGTACTCTATTTGTTGTGTGTGCAGTGTATGGATCTCCATTTTCATCAAGCATCTTTTCAGCATTACCATGGTCAGCAGTAATTACTGCAACTCCACCAACTTTATCTAATGCTTCTACAACCTTACCTACACATTCATCAACTACTTCTACAGCTTTTACTGCTGCAGGGATTACACCAGTGTGTCCTACCATATCGCAGTTTGCGAAGTTTAAAATAATTGTATCATATGATTCTGACTTAATTGCATCACATACCTTGCTGCAAACTTCATATGCAGACATTTCAGGTTGTAAGTCATAAGTTGCAACCTTAGGTGAATTTACAAGAATACGATCAGCACCCTCTATTTCTTTATCTACTCCTCCATCAAAGAAGAAAGTAACATGCGCATATTTTTCAGTTTCTGCAATACGAAGTTGAGTAAGTCCTGCTGCAGATACAACATCTCCATAAAGGTTAGTTAATTTAACAGGAGCGAATGCTACAAGTCCCTTAACTGAATCAGCATATTGCATCATTGATACAAAGAATGTTGACTTAGGTCCTTTTGATATATCAAGTTTTGGATCAGTTCCATTCTTAAGCATATTTTGAGTCTTAGATGGGTTAGACAATGCAGTTGCGATTTGAATAGCTCTATCAGGACGATAGTTTGCAAATATTACAGAATCTCCTTCTTCAATAGTACCATTAGTATCTACTACAAATGGAACTACGAACTCATCAAGTTTTCCTCTCTTATAAGAAGTCTTAATACCTTCAATTGCGTCACTAAACTTCTCACCTTCTGCTTGTGTCATTGCATCATATGCAAGTTGTTCTCTAGTCCAGTTCTTATCTCTATCCATTGCATAGTATCTTCCTGATACTGTGGCAACAGAAATATTTTTTTGTTCTAATACTTCAGCTAAATATCCTGCTCCACTATTTGGTGCAGTATCTCTTCCATCAAGGAATGCATGTAGATATACTTTATCAATTCCATTATCTTCACAAACCTTAGCAATTGCCTTGATATGGTTAATATGAGAATGTACTCCTCCTGTTGAACATAATCCTAAAATATGAAGCTTTTTATTATTATCTTTGGCATTCTTAATAGCTGCAAGAATGGCTTCATTTTTAGCAAATTCACCACTTTTAATAGCTACATTAATACGAGTTAATGATTGATAAACAATTCTTCCAGCTCCAAGGTTCATATGTCCAACCTCTGAGTTTCCCATTTGTCCATCAGGAAGTCCTACAGCTTCGCCGGATGCATCAATAATTGTATTTGGATATTCGCTAAATAATCTATCTAGATTAGGTTTTTTAGCAAGGGATACTGCATTACCTTTTGATGCAGGTGCTAATCCATATCCATCCATTACAATTAACATTACTGGTCTCTTTTTCATTTTTATTATCTCACTTTCTTACTTGGCCATTACCAAATATTAAATATTTATATGTCATCATTTCTTTAAGTCCCATAGGACCTCTTGCATGAAGTTTACCTGTTGATATTCCAAGTTCTGCACCAAATCCAAAACATCCTCCATCAGTAAAACGTGATGAAGCATTTTGATATACGCATGCTGCATCTACCTCTTGCATAAACTTATGTGCGGCACTTGAATTTTTTGTGACAATAACCTCACTATGTTTTGTACCATGTGTGTTTATATGCTTGATTGCTTCATCAATAGAATCTACAACCCTCATATTTATTTCAAGATCATCGAATTCAGTATCAAATGAACTAACATCAGTTGCCTTCATAAATCTTTGAATTGTCTTATCTCCATGAACACTAACAATTGTATCAAAATCATGTGCTTTAAGCAACTTAAAAAGTTCTTCACATACATCTTTATGAACTAATACAGATTCTACTGCATTACATACTGCAGGATTTGATGTTTTAGCATTTAAAATTATATCATATGCCATATTAATATCAGCGTCTTTATCAACATAGACATGACATACTCCTGCACCTGTTTCAATTACAGGAATTAAAGATGTGTTTACAACATGATTAATTAAATTTTTACTTCCACGAGGAACACATAAATCAAATGAATCTTTCATTTGAAGCATTTCCTCAACATCATCATGTGTTGTATCAGTTAATAATACGACTGAATCTTCTGGAATATAATCTTTAATTGCATTACGTATTGTATTAACTAATGCTATATTAGTATTCTTTGCTTCCTTACCACCACGAAGAACACAAACATTTGCAGTCTTAATAGATAGGGACGCAATATCTACGCATACATTTGGACGCGATTCAAAAATAGTAAGAATTACTCCAAATGGTTGCGATATTTTTTTAATCACAAGTCCGTTTGGGCGACTAAATTCTTCAAGAATTCTATTACAGGAATCTGGAAGATTAGATACTGCAATTACATCATTTGCAATTGATATAAGCTTTTCTTTAGTTAAAGATAATCTTTTCTTCATTACAGATGTAATAGAGGTTGCGTTATCTAAATCTATTTTATTTTGTTCGATTATATAATCAGCATTATTAATTAATGCTTCACTAACCTTCTTCATAGCGTTCACTCTATCCTCACTTGATGATAGGAGGATTTTTGTTTTAGCTATGTTTGCTTTTTCTACAAGTTCTTTCCAATCAGACATTATATTACTCCTCAATAAGTACTATATTATTTGCGTGACAAACTTCACTTTTTGCACTACGCCCAAGTATTTCTTTAATTTCATTTGATGAATGCTTCATAATCTTTAAAATATCTAAGCCACTAAAGTTTGAAATACCTTTCGCAATTATTTTATCACCAGATACAATATTTACTACATCTCCTGGTTGAATTATGCCATTTATTCCTTCAATTCCTTTCGCAAGTAAACTCTTTCTATTAAGAATTGCCTTAGCACAACCATCATCTACTACAATTGAGGCATTAGGTCTTGTTTTATATAAAATCCATTGTCCTCGTGCATCAATTGACTTATTTGCTACAAATAATGTACCACTATAATTTTCTGTAAAACAATTATGTATTTCATTAATTTTATCAGCGTGTTCTATAATCATATCAACACCTGATGATGTCGCAATAATTGCGGCATTAATTTTAGTTTCCATACCACCAGTTCCAACCTCGGTTGATGATGGATGAGCCATAGCTTTAATTTCATCAGTAATAGTATCAACTTTTTTAATTAATACTGCGTTCTTGTTAGTCTTAGGATTATCTGTATATAATCCTTCAATATCTGATAATAATATAAGCATATCTGCATTTGCCATAGGAGCGATTAACGCACTAAGTGTATCATTATCTCCAACCTTAATTTCTTCTGTCGCAAGGGCATCGTTTTCATTAATAATTGGAATAATATTATTATCTAAAAGAGAATTCAATGTATTCTCAAGATTTAACATTCTTTCTCTATTTTCGAAATCAGTATGATTTACAAGAATTTGTGCACACTTTAAATCATATTTTGATGCAGCTTGCATATAGCCTTGCATAAGTATTGCTTGTCCATGTGCTGCGCATGCTTGCTTCATCTTCATATCTTTTGGCTTAACACCAATAGAATATGCACCAAGAGCTATAGAACCTGATGTAACAATACAAGCTTTAATTCCGTCTCTATTTAATATGCTTATTTCATTTATTAAAGAATCTAGTCTAGCCTCATCAAGTCTTCCATTTTTAACAAGAGATGATGAACCAATCTTTATGACAATTCTTTTCATAATTAGTCCTCAATTCTATTAAACTTTTTTAAATAATAACTATTTATAACACTTATAACTCCAATCCACTTAATTTGAGCAGTTGCACCTTCTGCAATCTCAGAGCTCCAATCAAATGGAGCCTCCCATAATCCGTGTGGTTTAATTGAAGTAATAATATAATCAAGATTTTGATCTATTAAATCATCATACTTTTTATCCCCAGTATATTCAAAGAATATATCTAGTGGAAGTAAGCCGGGTTTAGAATAATTATCTTTATTCTTCTCAACCATTTGATAAGCCACGCTATAAAGCTTATCCTTATACGCTTCTAATTTATCAGCATATAAATTATGTTTTAAAATACCTCTATATAAAATAGTATAAGATTTAATTTCTTCAGAGGTAAATGACTCTTTATTTAAAAACTTATCAATAAAAGTTTTAGCTTTCTCATTTGCTTTCTTAAAATATACACTCTTATTATTTGTTAAAAGTAATGTATAACCTATTATTGATGGAGTCGGAGCATCTCCGAATCTGCCTAAATTAATATCATTATATTTATACCATGAAGCACATATCGCAAAATTATTAGATTCAATTAAAGCTTCCCACTTATCAAGTCTATTATATAAATAATTAAATAATTTCTTAAAAGAATCATTTAATACAGTGTCATCTTCAATCGTATCAAAAGCCATTGAAGCAATTCTCATAGCTTCAACACAGTTTATTAAATTAGAATCCTTATTATAATTATCAGGCTCTAATGCATGGGCAAATCCCCCATCTTTATTTTGAAATCCTGTAATAGCATTTGCTAAAAATGCCTTAGGGAATTTATTATCAAATAAAACATTAAATAAGGCTACATCAATATCCCTAGCCTTATTATACATTTGCATTTGTACAGTTTTAAAATCATTTTTAGAAAGCATTAACATAAAAACACATCCTTACGTCTATTTTACAATAATTCTTACTTTTTTAAAAGTAAAGATAACAATTTATTGTATTTTCTTATATAATAGGATTATGCGGGGTGATTATATGCCACTACTTCTTACATCATATAAATTTTATCAAGATATTTTAGATAATCTAGATAAAAAATATGAAACATCTAAAAGAAAAAATATGGTGAATGGTAACACAATGTTTAAATGTGATAAACCATTCTTATACGCAAATATTTATAATATATTTGAGTTTAATGATAAATATCAAATATCAAAAAGATTAATTAAACAAATTGATAATATTGATGATAATGCCTACCAATTTATTAAAAGTCATAATTTTGATAGAGAAATAGTTTTAATGTCTATTGCGCTACTTTCAATTCAGAAATTATATAATGGTATTAGTGATTATATAAAAGATTACACTGCATATGATATAAGAGATCTTGATTATATGTTTGCCAAAAAGAGTGGTCTAAATCCACTTAATATAAGTAATGACTTTGATACATCATTCATTTCTAATTTTAACGAACTTGATTATATTAAATTCATTGTAAATAACGAAATCAAATTTCCTCTTTCAGAAATAATATTTGAAGATAATTTATGCAAACTTAATAAGATTCTTAAATATAGAGGAATTAAAAAAATGTTTAATAAAAAATATAGTGCTTTTTATTATGATAAATTTGATGGTAAAAACATAAATATAATTGAATTTGATAAACTATATCAATCTATACTAGATGATACTTATCTAAGAATTGTTAAATTCTTAAATAACATATATTTAAAATAAATGTTAACATAAATAATAAACCCCTAAGTAGGCTTTAATAGCCAAACTTTAGGGGCTTTTATTATTGCTTTCTTTTCGATTTTATAATACTTATAATATTTTTATTTACTTCAATAACTACAGGAATTAATGAGGCTATCATTTGAACAAATAATATTGTGAATAAAATCATAATTACTAATCCTGTTTTTCTGCCTAAATTTAGCACATCATACTTACTGATTATCAAAAGATATGCAATAAATACAGCTAATAGAATTAATAAATTGTTAATAAATTGTTTTAGTTTATTGTTATAAACGTAATTTAAGAATACCTTACTTCTCCTATTACCATTAGCGAGCAATACTCCAATGTTCTTTTTGTTAGAAACAATATCAATTGAACTATTAACTAAAATTATCACAATTACAATAAAAGAAAATGAGAAAATAGATATAGAATATATAGTTTTATTTTCTTTAGCTTTATCAAATTCACTACTTCCCGCAATACTATATTTTGTTTCAAATTCAAGAATATTATTATAGTTATTTTCTAAAGATGTTATATCAGATATTACATACCTAATTTCATCACTTCGTTTATTCATGTAGCCGTTGGAATATATTGCATATAATACTGGCGACAAATCTTCAAATCGATTTAGGCCTTCTTTAGTTGCATAAATATTAGATTCCATTTCATCTGTATTATATAATCCCACTATGGTATAA
>CAZJAM010000036.1:0-2702 GCA_964544095.1 uncultured Anaeroplasmataceae bacterium
TTGTTGATCCACCATCTGTTGATCCTCCACTTGTTGATCCACCATCTGTTGATCCTCCACTTGTTGATCCACCATCTGTTGATCCTCCACTTGTTGATCCACCATCTGTTGATCCACCGCTTGTTGATCCACTGTCTGTTGAGCCTCCATCAGTTCCTGGATTTACAATTTCAGGTTCTGGAGTTACTGTTCCATTGTCAGTACTAGTTGATTTTCTTGTTCCACAAGAAGCAAGTCCTACTAACACTGATGTTAATGCAATTGAAATACCTAATTTTTTTAATTTCATTGTCTTTTTCTCCTTTTTTATTTATTGTTAATTTTAATTATTAATTATTCAACAATTATAGCATATACATTTACTGAGTCGCCCTTTGTAATTGTATGATCTCCACTTGTTAATGTAACTGTCGCAACTCCGTTTGCATCAGTTGTAACTGCAGTTCCGTTAACTTTAATTTTCTTACTTGCAGTATCTGTTATTATAGTTACTGTAACACTTTGTGTTGTAGAGAATTTAATTGAAGTTGAAGTTTCCATCTTAATAGCTGTTGTATATGTCTCGCCATTATACGTCTTTGAAGCAATTCCAGTTTTAAGGTTAGCACTTACAGTAAAGTAAGAATTATCTCCTGTAGCACCACCATTAAATGTTAATGTTTCAGCAGTTTGTGGTAATGCTGCAAGTGCTGTTTCACATGCTACAAGATTTGCAAGATTAGTTACTTTAGCTTGTTCATCAGTTGTAAGTGAATTATAAGATGCGCGAGCTGCAACTATTGCTGCTCTATCAGAAGCAGTAACTGCTGTTGAATCTGGCAATGCATTAATCATTGCGATTACATCATCAGATGTAGTTGTAACTGTAGTATCTCCTGATGTATCTCCTCCAGTAGTATCTGTTGAAGATGAAGCTTTATCAATTCCTAAAACTTCTAATAAATCTGTATTTTTATAACTTGATAATGCAGCTTTTAATTCTGTATTAACTGCATATGATGTATCATCTACTGAATTATCAAATGTCCATTGGAAATCTCCACCATCAGTACGACCTGCATATTTTTGTACAGTATCTCTTGCTGTATCTGGATCTTCTACATTATATGTATAGAAGCTTGATGATGTATCAAAGTTATTATAAGTTGTTCCACCACTTAATGTTTTATAAGAAGATGGTACTTGCTCATCTCTTGATGAAGCTAGGTATGCATCAAATGATGTTGCATCTGCCGCAACACTTCCTTGTGCTGCATTCGCATATACTAAGTTTCCTGTGCAGTCAGCCATTGCGCCTTCCCATACAATCTTATTATTATATGCTTTTATAATACCACCAGTTTCACCACTAAATGTTCCGTCTCCTTTAGCGTCTGTTCCTTGTCCTGATGACATCATAGGATCCTTACAGTTTCTAAAGTAGTTATTTTCAACAAATGCTGATGCACCCATTGTAACACCTACTCCATATTTAGCATTTCCATCAAAGTAGTTATTATAAATATGAACTGTACATGTTCTTATTCTTGGATGTCTTGAATCTGAATGGTCATACCAGTTATGATGATATGTTATATAATTCTCTGTTGTTTCAGATTTCATTCCTTGAAGATTACATTTACCATTATCCCAGAAATGGTTAAATGAATGTGTAATATATGTAGACTTCTTAGTATCTAGAGCTCCGTCACCCTTTACTTGGTCTGCATCGCTTCCGGCATCGCCATAGAAGAAATCATTATCATGAATCCATCCATGGTTATTTGCTTGTTGTAATCCACAGTCATCACCTTCTGATGAATCACAATTCATAAATCCTAAGTTTCTAATTTCAAAATAAGAACTATTTTTTACAACTATTCCAAATCCATTCATAGTAGCGTCATTTCCAACGCCTTCTATTGTGATTCCTGTTTCAACATCATCAACATACAAATCACCTTTTGTTAAAGTTGAAGGATCTGTAATGTTTCCTAAGAATCTAATGTCAATTGGAGTAGTTCCGTTCTTTCCACCCTTCATAGCGCCAATGATAGTTTGTACGCCTGTATATTGAGTTCCACCAAGTCTCGCTGTTACAGTATCTTTATTATCATTTGATACATAAACAACTACTGCATTACTTCTTAATGTACCATCATCATTATATGCTCCAGATGCTGATAGGCTACCAGATGCATTTTGGAAGGCATAACCTTCTCTTATATGTTTCACAACCCCGATATTTGTAGCCTCAGCTCCTGTAACTTCTTTTCCATCAAGAGTATAAGTAACCTTCATACTATATACTCCAGCTGCAAGTCCTAGCGCATCGCATCTAAATTTATATGTGCTATCTGATTTATATTTTCTAATAAGTTGTTGATCAACTTCTTTATATGAATCATAAACTTCATTTTGCTTAGCATCTTTGGTTTTCTTAACATATACTTTATAATTTGTTGCTCCTGCAACAGGATTAAATTCAATATATGCGCTTTCTTGATCACCTTTAACTTTAGTTATAGTCATTGATGTTGATTTAACTTCAGATTCAAGCTTTTCAAGTTCGCTGTTAGTCTTATCAGTATTTCCACTTGTTGTATCTTTATCTTTTCCAGTGTCTCCACCTGTTGTTGTATCTGTATCTTTACCAGTATCTCCACCAGTTGTTGTATCTGTGTCTTTTCCAGTATCTCCACCTGTTGTTGTATCTGTGTCTT